>NZ_JBEPDM010000006.1:0-273725 GCF_040300305.1 Streptomyces sp. NPDC000410 | reverse complement strand
CGGCGGGCTTCTTTCCCCTACCCGCCCCTTCCCGAATCGGGGGCTCCGCCCCCGAACCCCCGCTCCTCAAACGCCGGAGGGGCTGGAAAATCCAGCCCCTCCGGCGTTTGAGGACACGGCCGGAGGCCGTACGGGGTCTGGGGGCTTGCCCCCCCCCACGCGGCGGAGCCGCAAATCGATACTGCGGGATGGGGGTACCTCCCAGGCGAAGCTCTGGGGGAGGGCGGGTAGCGGAAAAGGCCCCGCGCAGCGGCCCCGCCCCCACCCGCTCACTCAGGCCGTCGCCGTGTCCGCCAGGCGGTGGCGGGACGCCCTCGTCGCGGGGAGGACCGCGAGGGACACCGCGCCCAGGACCGCCGCCGCCGCGAGGAGCACGAGGTGGGGCGGGGACGGCGCCGCCGCGATGCCCGCGCCGATGCCGCTGGAGCGGCCCTCCGCGTCGATGAGCCAGGAACCGAGCGGCACCCCCAGCGCCGCCCCCGCCACTGCCGCCGTCAGCGCCGTGCAGCCGACGGCCGTCACCGTGATCCCGGTGATCTGGCGCGGCGACAGCCCGATCGCCTTCAGCGCGAGCAGGTCCCGCTCGCTCTCCCGCACCGTCGCGCCGATCGCCGTCGACAGCTCGGTGAGGCCGATCAGGGCGAGGACGGCGATCAGTCCGACCACGACTCCGCGCAGCGGGGAGAGCCCGTCGGCAGGGCCGGTCACCTCATGGATGTCCAGCCGGCCGCGCGAGGCGTCCGTGAGGGCGGCGCGGACCTCGCTCGGGTCCGCGTCCGGGGTGAGCCGGAGCTGGTAGAGGCTCGGGCGCAGCGCGGGGTCGTTCTCGTACAGGGTGTCGAGGGACGTGGAGATCGTCCGGCCGCCGTTCTCGGGCTCGATGCTGCGGCCGACGATGTGGAGGATCTGCGGGTGTCCGCCGACCGTCATCCGTACCCAGTCGCCGACGCGTACGTCCAGCAGGTCGAGCAGCCCCTGTCCGGCCACCGCCTCGTCGGGTCCGCGCGCCGCGCGCCCCTCGGCCACCGAGAACGGGTACGGCTGCGCGCGGGTGCCGAGTCCGCGCAGTGCGATCGTCCCGGTCTGGCCGGACACGAGGGCCGCCACCTCCACACCGGGATGGGCGGCGACGACGCGGGGATCGCGTTCGAGCAGGGCGCGCGCCTCCCGGTCGCCGAGGGTCTCGTCCGCCCGCGCCGTGAGGGCGGCGGCGAGCCCGAGCCGCTCGGGCTCGGTGTCGAAGCGGCCGATGGTGGTCCACGCGCTGAGGGCCACCGTGATCAGCAGCAGGGGCAGGGCGAGCCGTACGACCGTGGCCGGGGTCTGCGGGCCGCGTGCGAACGCCCGGTGCCAGCCGAGGACCAGGGCCGGCGGCAGCCCGAGGCCGAGGGCCCGGCGGGCCGGGGCGGACAGCCTGCCGCCCCCTGCCGCCGCCGCGGCGGGGAGCACGGGCACCGGGGGCACCCGCCCGGCCCGCCAGGCGGCGAGGCAGGTGGTGGCGCCGATGAACAGCACCGCGGCGACCGGCACCGCGAGCAGCGCTGCGGTGTACCCGGGCAGTCCCTGCCACACGGCCACCGCCTCCCCCAGCCGTCCGGGCAGGCGGCTGCCCAGGGTCTCGGTGAGCACCGTGGCGACGGCGGCCCCGGAGGCCGCGAAGGCCAGGTGCTGGACGAGGAAGACCCGTACCACCTGGCCGGGGGTGAAGCCGATGGCCTTGAGCACCGATATGTCGCGCAGATGGCCCCGGACCCGGGTGCTGATCGCGCCGTGCACCGCCAGCGCGGCGGCGATCAGCGCACCGAGGCCGAAGAGTCCCAGCACCTGGCCGAGGAGCCTGGTGTCCCCCTGCGCCTCGGCGCGCGCCTGCTGCCAGTTCGTCACGTCCGTGACGGCCCCGGCACCGAGCCGGGTGACGGCGCGCTGGACGGCGTAGTCGGTGTCCTCGGGTTCGGCGAGGCGCAGGCCGGTGACCTGCCCGGTCACCTGCCCGTTCGGCTGTCCTGACGAAGCACCGGCGCCCTGCAGGGCCGACGGCAGCGCCCAGACCGTCCCAGGGCGTTCGCCGGGGCGGTAGCGGGGCTCGGCGCTGTCCGCGACGCCGAGGACGGTGAGTCCGCGCCCGCTTCCGGGCAGGGTGAGGGTGTCCCCGGGGCCGGCCACCAGTGCGCGGGCGAGGCTGCTCTCCAGGACGACTCCGTCCGGGGTGCCCGCGTCGAGCCACCGGCCCGAGGTGAGCAGCGGGCGGCCGGTCACCGGCGGCCGTTCGCCGGCGCCCCGCAGGCCGACGGTGGCGCGTGCGCCGCGCGTTTCCACGGTGGTGGTGACCGTGCGGTAGGGCCCCGACACGGAGGTGACGCCGTCCAGTTCGGCGAGGGCGGCCGCGTCGGCCGACGGGCCGGTGTGGATCCACACGTGCGCCCCGTTGGACTGGGCGAAGACGCGCTGCCAGGGGTTGGTGGCGTACCCGAAGAGGGCGGCGGCGAGCAGCAGTGCGGCGACGATGCCGGCGGTGGCGGAGACGATGAACAGCGCCTCGCCCCGGTGGGTGCGCAGATCGGCGTGCGCCCAGCGCAGCGTGGCCCGCACGGGTCAGTCCTTCAGCTCGAGGACGCCGGACAGTCCGGTACCGCGGGCCGGGGTGCCGCCGAGGGCGGCGTCGTCGGCTATGCGGCCGTCGAAGAAGCTGATGACGCGGTCGGCGGCGCTGGCGAGGCGCGCGTCGTGGGTGACGAGGAGGATGCTCTGCCCGCGCTGGTGGAAGCGGGACAGCAGCCGCATCACCTCTCGGGTGCCCTTGCTGTCCAGGCTGCCGGACGGCTCGTCGGCGAGCAGCAGCCGGGGCTGGTTGACGAGCGCCCGTGCGAGGGCGACGCGCTGCTGCTCTCCGCCGGACAGTTCGCCGGGCATGCTGCGTGCCTTGCCGTCCAGGCCCAGTTCGGCGAGCAGCTTCTCGCGTTCGGCACGGGCCTGCCTGGGGCCCGTCCCGGCGAGCAGTGCGGGCAGTTCGACGTTGTCGGCGACGTTGAGGTTGGAGACGAGGTTGAAGAACTGGAAGACGATGCCGATCCGGCGCCGCCGCTCCATGGCCCAGCGCGCCTCGCTGTAGGAGTCGGTGCGTTCGCCGTCGAGCCAGATGCTGCCGCTGTCGGGCCGCTGCAGTCCGCCGAGAAGGTGCAGCAGGGTCGACTTCCCGGCGCCGGAGGGGCCGGTGACGGCGACGAACTCGCCGTGCCGTACGGACAGATCGACTCCGCGCACGGCGTGGGCGGGGGCGCCCTCGCCCCGGTGGGTCTTCACGAGGCCCTCGGCGCGGAGCAGGTCGGGCGCGTCGTCGCGGCTCATTCCAGCCCCTCCAGCTCCTCCTGGCAGCGCTCCAGCCAGTCGAGGTCGGCCTGCAGATGCAGCATCGCTCCCTCGATCAGCAGGTGGGCGATGCGGTTGTCCCGGTTCTCGGTCGCGGACAGCTTCGACAGATTGCGCATGGTGTTGAGGTACTCGCGCCGCTGCTTGTTGATGAGGGCGATCTGGTCGGCGAGGCCGGTGCGCGGGGCGAGGGCGAGCTTCATGAAGAAGTCGTCCCGTACCCGCGGCTCGTCCGCCGTCTCCTCGAACCAGGCGCGCAGCGCCTCCGTGCCGGCGTCGGTGAGACGGTAGATCTTCTTGTTGGGGCGGCTCGACTGGGCGACTTCCTCGCCCTCGATCAGCCCGGACTTCTCCAGCCGGCCGAGCGTCACGTAGATCTGGCCGACGTTCGGCTGAGGGTACGCGGCACCCAGCAGTTGCTCAAGGTCCTGCTTGAGTTCGTAGCCGTGGGCCGGACCCCGGGAGAGGAGTGCCAGGAGCGGCAGGCGCATCCGCGCTCTCCTCCCGTCCTGTGCCTGCGTGATCTTCCGCGATCTTCCGCGATCTTTCGAGGGCTCTAGTATCGCCCATGCCTAACGGGTATACATGCCCTGACGCAGGTCGAAGATGCCCGGCGCCGATGTTCAGGGAGGAACCTATGCGGTGGATGCGTGCCGCCGGTAGGGGGCTCCTGGTCGCGGCGATCGTCCTCGCCGGATACGTGTCGTCCGCCGCGCCGCCGGAAGCGGCCCGGGGCGGCGGGCGCGGCCCGATGACCCTGGCCACGGCCGGCGATCTGACCGGCTATCTCGGCGCCGTGCTCGACGGGTGGAACCGGGCCCGTCCCGGGGAGAGGGTCACCCTGGTCGAGCTGCCGGACTCGGCCGACGAGACGCATGCCCAGATGCTCACCGATCTGCGGTCGGGCGAGGGGCGCTTCGACATCCTCAACATCGACGTCGCCTGGACCTCGGAGTTCGCCGCCGCGGGCTGGATATCGCCGCTGGAGTCCGAGCGCTTCGCGCTGGACAGCTTCCTGCCGCCGGTGGCCGGGACGGCGACGTACGACGGAAGGCTCTACGCGGTCCCGTACGTCACGAATGCCGGGATGCTCTATTACCGCAAGGACATCCTCGACCGGGAGGGCGAGCGGCCGCCGCGGACCTGGGCCGAGCTGGAGCGGCAGGCGAGGACGATCGCTCCCCGCTACGGGCTGGGGGGTTACGCCGGCCAGTTCCTGCCCTACGAGGGGCTCACCGTCAACGCCGCGGAGGCGGTCTATTCGGCCGGCGGCACGATCCTCGGCGACGAGGGCGAGCGGGTCACCGTGGACTCGGCGGCGGCCCGCACCGGCATCGGGTTCCTCGCCCGCGGGGTGCGTGACGGCTGGATCCCGAAGGAAGCGCTCACGTACAAGGAGGAGGAGTCCCGGCAGGCCTTCCAGGAGGGCAGGCTGCTCTTCCTGCGGAACTGGCCGTACGCCTACGCGGGCGCGTCCGGCGCGGACTCCGAGGTCGCGGGGAAGTTCGGCACCGTGCCTCTGCCGGGCCGGGACGGGGCGGGGACGAGCGTGCTGGGCGGGTCCAATCTCGCGGTCAGCGCGAAGGCGCGGCATCCGGAGTCGGCCCATGACCTGCTCGCGTATCTGACGAGCGACCGGATCCAGCGCAGGGTACTCACCGAGGGCGCGCTGCCGCCGGTGAACGCCGCGGTGTACCAGGACCCCGGGCTGGTGCGGGAGTTCCCCTATCTGCCGGCCCTGCGGGCGAGCGTGCTCGCGGCCGCGCCGCGCCCCAAGAGCCCGCGGTACGAGCAGGTGAGCCTGGTGGTGCAGGCGGTCGTGCATGACGCGATGGCGCAGCACCAGCGGCCGGAGGCGGCCGTACGGCGCCTCGCCGCGGAGCTGGCGGCCATCGCGCGCCGGGGCTGACTCCCCCATTACTTAACAGTTAGCTAACCCCGCCGCATCCTCCACGTCTCATATCCACGGGACATATCGGGGCATTCCCCCTCAACTACCCCCTGTTTCCGCATGACTGTTGACACTCCCTCGGCACGCCTACCTAACATGCATGCATAACGGCTGGCTTCTTACGAGCCTTGAAGAAACAGGTCAACGGGTGACGCTCACAGCCCCGGCCGGCGACGGCCTCTCGCAGCGCGGCACGGACCGCGCCCCGCGCCACTGGTGGCGCGACGCGGTGATCTATCAGGTGTACGTCCGCAGCTTCCTGGACAGCACCGGCGACGGGATCGGCGATCTGGCCGGGGTCCGCGCCGGGCTGCCGTATCTGAAGAAGCTCGGCGTCGACGGGATCTGGCTGAGCCCCTTCTACCCCTCGCCGCAGCACGACCACGGCTACGACGTCGCCGACTACTGCGACGTCGACCCGGTCTTCGGCGACCTCGACGAGTTCGGCCTGCTGGTCGCCGACGCCCACCGGCTCGGCGTCAAGGTGCTCCTCGACGTCGTCCCCAACCACTGCTCCAGCGAGCACGACTGGTTCCGTGAGGCGCTCGCCTCGGAGCCCGGCAGCGAGGCGCGCGCCCGCTTCCACTTCGCCGAGGGCCGGGGTCCCGGCGGCGACGTACCGCCCAACAACTGGCACGCCATGTTCGGCGGCCCCGCGTGGACCCGGGTCACCGAGCCGGACGGCACGCCCGGCCAGTGGTACCTGCACATGTTCACACCCGAACAGCCCGACCTGAACTGGCGCAATCCCGAGACCGCGGCCCACTTCGACCACGTCCTGCGGTTCTGGCTGGACCGCGGCGTCGACGGCTTCCGCATCGACGTGGCCGCCGGGCTGTTCAAGCACCCCGAGCTGCCCGACTCACCGGACCCCGAGGCCGACGCGCGCACCCGCGACTCGGTCAACCCCCTCGCCTGGAACCAGCCCGAGGTGCACGACGTGTGGCGGCACTGGCGGTCGGTCTGCGAGGAGTACACGGCCCGCGACGGCCGCGAGCGGCTGCTGGTCGGCGAGGTCTCCGTACCGACCGCGCGTGAACACGCCCGGTACGTACGCCCGGACGAGCTGCACCAGGCGTTCTTCTTCGACCTGCTCGGGGCCCCGTGGGACGCCGACGCCTTCCGCAAGGTCGTCTCGACCGCGATGCAGGACATCGCCGGCACCGGATCCACCGTGACGTGGGTCCTCAACAACCACGACCAGGTCCGCAGCGTCACCCGCTACGGCGAGTCCGGCACGGAGGGCAGCGGCCTCGGTGCCGCCCGCGCCCGGGCGGCCGCGCTGCTGATGCTGGCGCTGCCCGGCGCCGCGTACATCTACCAGGGCGAGGAACTCGGCCTTCCGGAGGTCGTCGACCTGCCCGACGAGGTGCTCACCGACCCGATCTTCCGGCGCACCGGCAGCCGGGCGCGCATCCGCGACGGCTGCCGGGTGCCGCTGCCCTGGTCGGGGCACGCGTCGCCGTTCGGCTTCACCTCCGGGGCCGAGGGGGCCAAGCCGTGGCTGCCGCAGCCCGGCTGGTTCGCCCAGCACGCCACCGACCGGGCGCTGGCCGACACCCGCTCGTTCTGGCACCTCTACCGCGACGGGCTCCAGCTCCGCCGGGGACTGCCGCAGCTGGGCGAAGGCACCCTGCGCTGGCTGGACTCCCCGCCCGGCGTGCTCGCCTTCGCCCGGGGCGACGGGTTCGTCTGCGCCGTCAACTTCGGCACCGCTCCGGTGCCCGCTCCGGTGTCCGGCGCCCCACTGCTGTCCAGCGGCCCGTGCCCGCCGGGGGCGCTGCCCGGGTCGACGGCGGCCTGGTGGATCGGCGACGCCGCCTGATCGTGACCGACCCCGCCCGGCATCCCCGGGACATCGTCCATTCCACTTCTCCAGAAGGAAGAACAACGATGAAGACACGACGCGTCATACTCGCGAGCTGCACGGCCCTGGCCCTCGCCCTCGGCGCGAGCGCCTGCGGCGGCGGCCCCGTCACCCCCGCCGGCGGCGGTGACAAGACGCTCGACGGCCAGACCCTCACCGTCGCGGGTGTCTGGTCCGGCACCGAACAGAAGAACTTCCAGAAGGTGCTGGACGCCTTCACCGCCAAGACCGGCGCCAAGACCCAGTTCGTCTCGACCGGCGACAACGTCTCCACGGTCGTCGGCAGCAAGATCGAGGGCGGCAACGCCCCCGACGTGGTGATGGTGCCCCAGGTCGGCGTGCTCCAGCAGTTCGCGAAGGAGGACTGGCTGAAGCCCCTCTCCAGGACCACCGAGAAGGCGGCCGACACCAACTACGCCAGTGTGTGGAAGTCGTACGGCACCGTGGACAGCACCTTCTACGGGCTGTACTTCAAGGCCGCCCACAAGTCGACGGTCTGGTACAGCCCCGCCGCCCTCGACCAGGCGGGGGTCAAGCCGCCGAAGACGTACGCGGACATGCTCAAGGCCGGACAGGCCGTCGCGGACTCGGGACTGCCCGCCTTCGCCGTCGCCGGCGAGGACGGCTGGACCCTCACCGACTGGTTCGAGAACATCTACCTCTCCCAGGCCGGGCCCGAGAAGTACGACCTGCTCGCCACCCACACCATCCCGTGGACCGACCCCAGCGTGGAGAAGGCACTCACCACGCTCGGCACGCTCTTCGCCGACAAGGAACTCGTCGCGGGCGGCCAGAAGGGCGCGCTCGGCACCGACTTCCCCGGCTCGGTCGAGAAGGTCTTCGGCCCCGACCCCGAGGCCGGCATGGTGTACGAGGGCGACTTCGTCGCCGGCGTCGCCAAGGACGAGTTCGGCAAGAAGATCGGCGAGGACGCCGCGTTCTTCCCCTTCCCCGCGGTCGACGGCGGCAAGGCGCCCGTCGTCAGCGGCGGTGACGCGGCCGTGGTCCTGAAGGCCGGCAAGAACCAGAAGGCCGCCATGGCGTTCCTGGAGTACCTGGCGACGCCCGAGGCGGCGGCCGTGTGGGCCGGGGCCGGCGGGTTCCTCTCCCCCAACAAGAAGCTCGACCTCGCGTCGTACGGCGACGACACCACCCGCGAGACCGCCAAGTCGCTGATCGACGCCGGTGATTCGGTGCGGTTCGACATGTCGGACCAGGCCCCCGCCGCCTTCGGCGGCACCAAGGGCGCCGGCGAGTGGAAGCTGCTCCAGGACTTCCTGCGCGACCCGTCGGACCCGAAGGCCACCGCGGCGAAGCTGGAAGCCGCGGCGGCCAAGGCGTACAAGGGCTGATCGTCCATGACCTCCGTCATCGGATCCGCCCGGGATTCCTCCCCGCGATCCGCGAATCCCCGGCGCCGTGCCCAGCGGCGCCGGCGGATCATCGCCCTGGTCTTCGTCCTGCCCGCGCTGCTGCTCCTCGGCGCTCTCGTGGTCTACCCCGTGCTGTTCTCGGTCGGCCGCAGCTTCTTCGACGCCGGGGGCGCCCGGTTCGTCGGCGGCGGGAACTACGCCGAGATGTTCCGCGACCCGGCGACGCTCAAGGCCATCCGCAACAGCGCCATCTGGGTGGTCATCGCCCCGACCCTGCTCACGGGGCTCGGGCTGATCCTCGCCGTGCTGGTGGAGAAGGTCCGCTGGGCCACCGCGTTCAAGCTGCTGCTGTTCATGCCGATGGCCGTCTCGTTCCTCGCGGCGGGCATCATCTTCCGCCTCGCGTACGAGGAGGACCCCGACAAGGGGGTGCTGAACGCCGCCGTCGTCGGGGTGCACGACGCCTTCGACGACGCCTCCTCGTACCCGACCGCGCGGGCCCGGGACGGACAGGGCCTGACCAAGGGCCCGGACGGTTCGTACGCGACGGACGGGACGGCGTCCCCGGGCGGCGCGGCGGTGAGCCTCGGGCTCGTCGGCGTGGCGCCCAAGGAGCTGCCCGCCGAGGCGAAGCCCGCGTACGGGGCCGCGTCCCGCACGGCATCCGGGCGCGAGCTGATCGGCGTCGTCTACCTCGACTTCACCCCCGGCGGCGGGGGTGAACAGGGCCGGGTGGACACGGCCGAGCGCGGACTGCCGGGGATGACGGTCGAGGCGGTACGGGACGGCCGTACGATCGCCACCATCGACACGGCGGCCGACGGCTCGTTCCGCTTCGGGGACCTGGATCCCGGCGCGTACACCGTACGGCTGCCCGCGCGGAACTTCGCCCCGCCCTACGAAGGCGTCTCCTGGCTGGGGCCCGCGCTGGTCACCCCGGCCATCATCGGCGCGTACCTGTGGATCTGGACCGGCTTCGCCATGGTGCTGATCGGCGCCGGGCTCTCCTCGCTGCCGCGTGACGCGCTGGAGGCGGCCCGGATGGACGGCGCCGGCGAGTGGCAGGTCTTCCGCATGATCACCGTGCCGCTGCTCGCTCCGATCCTGACCGTGGTCTTCGTGACCCTGGTGATCAATGTGATGAAGGTCTTCGACCTCGTCTACATCATCGCCCCGGGACCCGTGCAGGAGGACGCCACCGTGCTGGCCACCCAGATGTGGCTGGTCTCCTTCGGCGGCGGCAACAACCAGGGGCTCGGCAGCGCGCTCGGCGTACTGCTTCTGCTGCTGGTGATCCCCGCCATGGTCTTCAACGTCCGTCGTTTCCGCAGGAGTCAGTCATGAACCGGATGAGCAAGTGGCTCGGGAACGGGCTGGTCCAGGCGTTCCTGGTGGTGATCGGCCTGGTCTGGGTCACCCCGCTCGCCGGACTCCTGCTCTCCTCGCTGCGCTCCGCCCAGGACAACGCGGGCAGCGGCTGGTGGACCACGCTGACCGCCCCCGGGCAGCTGTCCTTCGACAACTACTCGGCGCTGCTCGGCAACGCCGGGATCACCCGGGCGTTCTGGAACACCGTCCTCATCTCGGTGCCCACCACCGCGCTGGTCATCGTCGTCGCGGCGCTGGCCGGGTACGCCTTCGCCTGGCTGGACTTCCCCGGCCGCGACTGGCTCTTCCTGCTGGTGGTGGCGCTGCTCGTGGTGCCGGTCCAGGTCGGCCTGCTGCCGGTCGCCAAGCTCTTCGGCCAGCTCGGGCTGTTCGGCACGATCCCGGGCGTCGTGCTCTTCCACGTCGCGTACGGGCTGCCGTTCGCGATCTTCCTGCTGCGCAACTACTTCGCCGACATCCCACGCGAGATGCTGGAGGCGGCGAGGATGGACGGCGGCGGTGAGTGGCGGATCTTCACCCGGCTGGTCATTCCGGTGGGACGCCCGGCCATCGCCAGTCTGGCGATCTTCCAGTTCCTGTGGGTGTGGAACGACATGCTCGTGGCGCTGCTCTTCGCGGACAGCTCCGCGCAGCCGCTCACCGTGGAGCTCCAGTCCCAGGTCCGCCAGTTCGGCAGCAACATCGACGTGCTGGCGCCCGGCGCGTTCCTGTCACTGATCGTGCCGGTCGTGGTCTTCTTCGCCTTCCAGCGGCACTTCGTTCAGGGGGTGATGGCGGGCTCGGTCAAATGACGGCGGCGCCGGAGCCTGTCTTGTGGATCACGCCGGCGCGGCAAGATCCGGAAGACAGGCCCCAGGGGGTGTCTTGTGGATCAGGCCGGATCAGGGAGCGGGGTCCGGTGCATGGGGTCTCCCCAGGCCCGCAGGGCCTGGGGGACGGATCGCAAGGCGGAGGAGGGAGTCTGGGGGTACCCCCGTGCCCGAAGGGCTACGGGGGAGGAGCCATGCCGACCGACGACAACGCGGCGAGGCGCGGTGCCAGGGCACGCGAGCCCGGCAAGATCCACAAGACACCCCCCAGCGCGTGCGGTTCTGCCGGAGCCGGTTGAGCATGAAAGGGATGACCGGATCCGTGACCCCGATCAGCGAGAGCCCCGAGGACCCGTTCTCGCTGGGTCGCGGCGCCTCCGCCGTGCTCGACCACCGCGGCACGGTGGTCGCCTGGAGCGAGCGCGCCGCCCAGCTGCTGGGATACGCGGCCGATGAGGTCCTCGGCCGGTATGCCGCCGGGTTCCTCGTGGACCCTCGCGACGAGGAGATCGTCCGGGAGGCGACGGCGGCGTGCGTGCGGAAGGGCGGCTGGTTCGGGATCCTGCCCGTGCTGAGCCGTACGGGCGCGCGGCTCCCCCTCGGGGTCCGGGCCCGTCGCGTCATCAGGGCGGACCAGCGGAGCGAATGGTTCCTGATCGGCGCGCCGGCCGAGGAGGTCACCCAGTGGGAGATCGACCGGTCGGTCCTGGAGGGCCTGTTCCTGCGCTCGCCCATCGGTCTCGCCATCCACGACCCGGACCTGATGATCCTGCGGATCAACCGGGCCATCGCGAGCGTCGGCGGTGTCGAGAGCGAGGACGCCCGCGGGCGCCGTATCGGCGACTTCCTGGTCGAGTCGGACGCGCGGACGATCGAGGAGCGGCTGGATCAGGTGCTCGCCACCGGAGAGCCGATGATCTTCACGGAGCAGCCGTGCCGGATGCAGCGCGATCCCGGCAGGGAACGGCTCGTGGCCGTGTCCGCGTTCCGCATGGAGGACGCCGCCGGCCGGACCCTGGGGGTGACCCAGCTGGTCGAGGACGTCACCGACCGGCACCGGGCCCGGCGGCGGCTGGCGATGCTCAACGAGGCGAGCACCCGGATCGGCACCACGCTCGATGTACGCACCACCGCGTCGGAACTGGTCGACGTCGCCGTGCCCGGCCTCGCCGACTGCGTCACCGTCGACCTCCTGGAATCCGTACGCCTCGGCGAGGAGCCCCCTCCGGACGGATCGGGGCCGTTGCGCAGGACCGCGCTGAAGACCGCCGGGCCCAAGGCGCACGACTTGCTCTACCCGGTGGGCACCCTCCGGTCGTTCCCGCCGGACACGCCTCAGGGCCGGTGTCTCGCCGAGCGGCGCCCCGTGCTGGAGGCCCGGTTCGATCCGATGGGCCCCTGCTCGGGTCTGGACGCGCGGCGGGCGGAGAACGCGCGCGAGCGCGGTGTCCACTCGCTGATGGTGGTGCCGCTGACCGCCCGTGGGCTGGCCCTGGGCCTGCTCAGCCTGTGGCGGTACCGCGCGCCCGAACAGTTCGAGGAGGACGATCTCACCCTCGCCGGTGAGTTCGCCGCCCGTGCCTCGCTCTCCATCGACAACGCCCGCCAGTACACCCAGCAGCACCTCGCCGCGCTGGCGCTGCAGCGCCGACTGCTGCCGCGCGACTTTCCCGCCCGCCCCGCGGTCGACGTCGCCCACCGCTATCTCCCGGCCGGCGGCGCGGCGGGGGTCGGCGGTGACTGGTTCGACGTCATCCCGCTCTCCGGGGCCCGGGTGGCCCTGGTCGTGGGCGACGTGGTGGGCCACGGCCTCAACGCCGCGGCCACGATGGGACGGCTGCGTACGGCCGTGCACACGCTGGCCGATCTCGATCTCGAACCCGACGAGGTCCTCTCCCACCTCGACGACCTCGTGAACCGGCTCGCCGACGAGCAGGAGCCGGGCGACGAGGAGTCCCCCGGCGAACAGATCGTCGGCGCCACGTGCCTGTACGCGGTGTACGACCCCGTCTCACGGCGTTGCACGGTGGCCCGCGCGGGCCATCCGCCCCCGGTGGTGGTGACACCGGACGGCACCGCGAGCCTGGCGGACCTCCCGGCCGGGCCGCCGCTGGGACTGGGCGGGCTGCCGTTCGAATCCGCTGAGCTGGAGCTCGCGGAAGGCAGCATGATGGCGCTCTACACCAACGGCCTCATCGAGGGCCAGGAGCACGATGTCGACGCCGGACTCTCCCGTCTGTGCGACACGCTCGCGGGCCCCGCCCGCCCCTTGGAGGAGACCTGCGGGGCCGCGGTCGACGCGTTGCTGCCCGCCCGGCCCACCGACGACGTCGCCCTGCTGCTGGCCAGGACCCGGACGCTGACACCGGCGCAGGTCGCCACCTGGGAGCTGCCCGCGGAGCCCACGGCCCCCGCACGGGCCCGGGGGCTGACCGCCCGGCAGCTGACCGCGTGGGGACTGGAAGACATGATCTTCACCACCGAGCTGATCGTCAGCGAGCTGGTCACCAACGCCTACCGCTACGCCGGCGGGCCCGTCACCCTGCGCCTCATCCACCTGGGGCGGCTCATCTGCGAGGTCTCCGACCCCAGCAGCACCTCCCCGCACCTGCGCCGGGCCCGCAGCACCGACGAGGGCGGCCGGGGCCTGCTCCTCGTCGCCCAGCTGACGGCGCGCTGGGGCACCCGGCACGCGCACGAGGGCAAGACCGTCTGGACGGAGCAGGAGCTGCCCCCGTCGACCGGCGGCCGGGACGACGGAACGCCGCCACCGCCCGGATGAGCCGGGACGTCCGAGGGGATGGACACGCCGGCTCGGCAGGGTGTACGCCAGTGGCCGGAGCTGCGCGGAACCAGGTGCGGAGGCACGATGGAGAACGTTCCGGATTCCGGTGGGGTCGGCGCTGCCCGCACGAGTGCGCCATGACGGCGGCGGGAGGAGCGGCTGCGCATGGGTGAGACCGAAGGGTTCTCCACCGACGGGGCCGGGACCGGTGCGGCCGAACTCGGAGAGGCCGAGTTCAAGGCCACCGCGCCCGGCGGGCTGCTGGACGTGCTGGGTATGGCGGCCGTGGCGCTCGACTCCGACGGCCGGATCGCGCTGTGGAGCCGACAGGCCGAGGAGCTGCTGGGCTACACCGCGGACGAGGCCCTCGGCGAGTACGCGGCCCGGCTGCTCGTGGCCGACGAGCACATCGGTTTCGTCCTCGAACTGTTCAGCCGGGTGATGGACAGTGGCGAGGCCTGGGCCGGCGTCTTCCCCATCCGGCACAAGGACGGCAGCCTGCGGCTGCTCGAGATGCGCAACATGCGCCTGCAGTCCCGGCAGGGTGGCTATTACGCGCTCGGTCTGGCCGCGGACCAGGAGACCCTGCGCCGGGTCGAGCGCGACCTGGCGCTGTCCGTGCGCCTCGTGGACCAGTCTCCGATCGGCCTGGCGGTCCTGGACACCGATCTGCGCTTCATCGGGGTCAATCCCGCCCTGGAGCACGTGGACAAGATCCCGGCCGAGCAGCACATCGGCCGGCTCGTGGGCGAGACCCTGCCGTTCCTGGACAGCGACGACATCGAGGCCGCGATGAAGACCGTGCTGGAGACCGGCACGCCGCTGGTGGACCGGCAGGTGACCGGCCACGTCCCGGCCGACCCGGAGGACGAGCGCGCCTGGTCGCTGTCGCTGTACCGGCTCGAGGACCCCGGCGGCCGGGTGCTGGGCGTGGCCGCCTCGGTCATCGACGTCACGGACCGGCACCGGGCCGCCCAGGAGGCCGAGCGCGCCCGGCACCGGCTGAGCCTGGTCGCCGACGCGTCGGTGCGTATCGGTACGACCCTGGACCTGCGGGAGACGGCGCGGGAGCTGGCCGAGGTCACCGTGCCCGAGCTGGCGGACATCGCCGCCGTGGACGTCCTGGACTCCGCCGTCGAAGGCCGGCGCGAGCCGGTGCCGGCCGGCGGCTCGGCGGTCTTCCGGGCCCTCGCCGTGGAAACGGCCGAGCCGACCGCCGCCGTCCGGGCGGCCGACCCGCCCGGGGAACTCGCCCGCTACGACGCCGACCGGCTGGTCACCCAGTGCGTGCGGACCGGCGAACCGGTCGTGGTGCCGCGGGTGACCGAAGCGGACCTGGCGGACATCGCGCGGGACGCCAAGGCCGCCGTCCTGCTGGCCGAGGCCGGGGTCCATTCGTACCTGGCCGTGCCGCTGATCGCCCGGGGCGAGGTGCTCGGGGCGCTGGACCTCAAACGCTTCCGCAACCCGCTGCCCTTCGACGCCGACGACATCCTGCTCGCCGGGGAACTGGCCGGCCGGGCGGCGGTGTGCATCGACAACGCCCGCTGGTACCAGCAGCAGCGCAACACCGCCCTGACGCTGCAGCGCAGCCTCCTGCCGCAGGAGCCCCCGCCCGTGGTCGGCCTGGACGTCGCCACCCGCTACCAGCCGGCCGGGGCGGTGAGCGAGGTCGGCGGTGACTGGTTCGACATCCTCCCGCTGAACGGGGACAGGACCGCGCTGGTGGTCGGCGATGTCATGGGGAGCGGGATCAACGCCGCCACCACCATGGGACGGCTGCGCACCGCCTCCCAGACGCTGGCCGCGCTGGGCCTCGATCCGGGGCAGGTGCTGCGCCAGCTCGACGGCATCACCGTCGGCCTCGATCCCTACATCGCCACCTGCCTCTTCGCGCTCTACGACCCCCGCCGGGGGCACTGCCGCCTCGCCAGCGCCGGCCACATGCCCCCGGTGCTCCTGCGGCCGGGGCGCGCCCCGCGCCTGCTCGACCTGCCCACCGGCGCTCCGCTCGGTGTGGGCGGTGTCCCCTTCCGCGCCGTCACCGTGGACCTGATTCCGGGCGATCGGCTCGTGCTCTACACCGACGGCCTGGTCGAGACCCGTGACGAGGACATCGACACCCGGCTGCACCTGCTGCTCACGCTGCTCGCGGGCCCGGACACCGGCCTGGAGGAGACCTGCGACCGTCTCCTGGCGGCCCTGCGGCACGGTGCCGGACAGGACGACGTCGCGCTGCTCATCGCGCGTGTCCGTGACTGACGCCTGCTCAACTCCCCGCGAATCCGTGCCCATTTCCACGTTCCGGGACGGCCGTTGTCCACTTTGAGACGGCCGTTGTCCACGTTGACATCGAACGCACGGGAGAGGAGGGTGGAAATGTCCAAAATAGTTAAATATTAGAAGAATGCTTGGAGGTGCATGACGATGCGCCGCAGGATCGTTGCCGCAGCCGCCGCGGGAGCCGCGGGACTCGCACTCGGCCTGATGCCTGTCAGTCAGGCGCTCGCGGGGGACTACTCGAAGGGCGACTACTCCTGCTCCGGCTGGGGCTGGGGCTCCGGGTGGGGGTACCACGACGACTGCGATGACGGCTACGGCTACGGCCACGACAACGGCTACGACAACGGCTACGACAACGGCCACGACGGCGACAACGGCCACGACAACGGCGGCCGTGACGGCGGTGGCGGTCACGACGGCGGTGGCGGCGGCCACGACGGCGGCGGGGGCGGCGGCCACGGTGACGGCGGTGGCGGTGGCGGTGACGGCGGTGGCGGTGGCGGCGGCCACTGAGCGCTGAGCACCGAGTGACAAGCCGGCCAGGCCGATCGACCGGCCAGCGGGCCCGGATCCTTTCCGGGTCCGTTTCTCGTGGGAGCGGTGGAGCTATGGGCTACGGGCGACGGCGCGGCGACCGCTGCGGTGAACGCGCGGGGACCACGCTGTCCGACGCCATCGCATGGCAGGACCCGGAGCCGTCGGCCCGGGCGACGATCCGCCCGCCCGTGACGCGCACGGCGGTCTCGGTGGCGTCGCTCACCGCCAGGACCCCGGCGGCCGCGGCGACGGCCCCCGACTCGTCGCACACCACCTGCAGTCGGGGCCAGGCCGAGCGCGGGAACGCCTCCCGCAGACAGCCGCACAGCTCGGCGAGAACGAGCCGCGCCAAGGGGCCGAGCTCCCCGGGCTCCCCCGTGACCAGGACCGCCGTGACCGCGTCCCCCGGCGCGGCTGCCCGCACCAGCTGTTCGGCCGCGGCGAGCCGGTGCAGCCCCAGGAACGCGACCACGCCGTCGCCGTCCAGCCGCGCGGCCTCGCCGCGCACCACGTCGACCGCGGCGGGCGGGGCCCAGCGTTCGTCGGCGGGCTGCGCCGGCGCGACGATGTCCGGCGGGCACCACCAGTCGTCGATACGCAGCCCTGCCAGCTGTTCGGCCGCGCTGACGATGTCGAACGGCGCGACGAACCCGGGCGCGACGGCCGCCATCCGGCTCGCGCCGTGCAGTGTGGTGAGCACGGTCTCGGCCAGCCGCACCCGGCGGCGGGGCGGCGCCCCGGGCAGCACCTCGGGCGGCCGCAGCTGCTCCAGGGCGAGCGCGGCCAGGAGGGCGTCCAGGCGCATCAGTTGCAGATACGGCAGCCGCACCCGCGGGTCGGCGAGAACCTCCGGCATCAGGTCCGCGCCGAGCCTCGCCTCGCCGTCGTGGCCGGCGTCGGCGGGCGGGAGCCGGGCGACCCACGCACGGGCGAGCGCGCCGAGCGCCTCGCGGTCGGTGCGGCCCGGCCGTGGCGGCGCCGCCTCCCACGAAGGAGGACGTGCGGCGAGATCGGCCAGGACCGCGAAGTAGAGAGCCCGCTTGCCCGGGAAGTTGGAGTACACGGCGCCCCGGGTGAGTTCGGCACGCTGCGCGATGGCGTCGATCTTCGCGGCACGGAAGCCTCGTTCGGCGAACTCGTGCCGGGCGGCGGCCAGGACCTTGCCCCTGGTCCGCTGTTGCGTCTCCGCCCTGCTGAGCCGAGCCATCGTTCTCCTCGTCCAGGCACTGCCGTCGCCCCGGCCAAAGTACCGTAGCATCCAGATGATGAGATCATCTGTCACAATCACCCGAAAGGCTCAGGGGTCATGGCACGCATCGGTGACGGCGACTTCTTACTGACGTGCTCTTTCTGCGGAAAGAGCCAGAAGCAGGTGAGAAGGCTCATCGCCGGTCCCGCCGGCGTATACATCTGCGACGAATGCGTCGGGCTCTGCAATGAATTGATCGACGAGGAGCTGGGCGCGACCGCCGAGGACCCGCTCGACGAGCTGCCGGCGCCGGCGGAGATCCACCGGTTCCTCGATCAGTACGTGATCGGCCAGGACGCGGCCAAGCGGTCCCTCGCGGTCGCCGTCTACAACCACTACAAGCGCGTACGGGCCGCGGACGACGAGGACGTGCCCGTCGAGGTCGCCAAGTCCAACGTCCTGCTGCTGGGGCCCACCGGCTGCGGCAAGACGTATCTGGCCCAGACGCTCGCCAAGCTGCTGAACGTGCCGTTCGCCATCGCCGACGCCACCGCGCTCACCGAGGCCGGTTACGTCGGCGAGGACGTCGAGAACATCCTGCTGGGGCTCCTCCAGGCCGCCGACTACGACGTGCGGCGCGCCGAGACCGGCATCGTCTACATAGACGAGATCGACAAGATCGCCCGCAGGAGCGAGGGCCCTTCGAGGCAGCGCGACGTGTCCGGTGAGGGCGTACAGCAGGCCCTGTTGAAGATCCTGGAGGGATCGGTCGCCTCGGTGCCGCCGCACGGCGGCCGCAAGCACCCGAACCAGGAGTTCGTCCAGCTCGACACGACGAACGTGCTGTTCATCGTGGCCGGCGCGTTCGCCGGGCTGGAGCACATCATCAACGACCGCGTGGGCGGCCGGGGAATGGGCTTCGGTCCCGCGCTCCCCCCGCAGGCCGCGGCCGCCGAGGGCGACGTGTTCGCCGGCGTCATGCCCGCGGACCTGATCAGGTTCGGCCTGATCCCCGAGTTCATCGGCCGGCTGCCGGTCATCACCCGGGTGTCGAGCCTCGACGAGGCCGCCCTGCTGAGGACGCTGACCGAGCCGCGCAACGCCCTGGTCAAGCAGTACCAGAAGCTGTTCCGGATGGACGATGTCGAACTCGAGTTCAGCCAGTCGGCACTTGAGGCCATCGTCGCCCGGACCGTCCTGCGCGGCACGGGGGCGCGTGGGCTGCGGGCCATCCTGGAACACGTCCTGCGGCCCGTCATGTACGACATCCCCAGCCGCGCCGACGTGGCCAAGGTCGTCATCAACGAGCGTACGGTCACGGACGACGTCGACCCCATGGTCGTCATCCGGCGGCCCGCGCCGCCGGCCCCGCACGACAGCTGATCGTGCGGGGCCGGACCCCGCTACGGCTTGCGGGCGACCGCGCAGTAGGCGTCGACCGCCGTCGTGGTGTCCAGGGACGTGCCGGGCTCCGGGCGCCACCGCGTGACCTGGACGACCCCGGGGTCGACCAGCGTCAGACCGGAGAAGAAACCGCCGATCTCCTCGACGCTGCGCACGTAGTACGGCACCGCTCCGCTGGAGTTGTACGCCTCCGAGGCCGCGATCATGCCCGGACTGGTGGCCGTGCTGTCGCTGATCACCAGGTGACTGCCGGACGGCAGACCGGCCATGAGCCGCGACACCAGCTCGCGGGCCCGGTCGTAATCGGCCACGTGGCCGAGGGTGTTGAGGATCATCAGGGCGATCGGCCGGGAGAAGTCCAGCGTGCTCGCCGCGGACTTCAGGATGGCCTCGGGCTCGTACAGGTCGGCGTCGATGTACGAGGTCTCCCCTTCGGGGGTGCTGGTGAGCAGCGCCCGTGCGTGGGCGAGCACCAGGGGGTCGTTGTCGACGTACACGATCCGCGCGTCCGGTGCCACGCGCTGCGCGACCTCGTGGGTGTTGTCGGCGGTCGGCAGCCCGGTGCCGATGTCCAGGAACTGGCGGATGCCCTGCTCGCCGGCCAGGTGGCGGACCGCGCGTCCGAGGAAGTGGCGGCTGGTGCGGGCCACGTCGACCAGGCCCGGGAAGATCTCCTTGATGTGGTCACCGATCTCGCGGTCGACCTCGTAGTTGTCCTTGCCGCCCACGAAGTAGTTCCAGAAGCGGGCGGAGTGCGGCTTGCTGGTGTCGATCCGCGCGCGTATGTCCGCGGCTTCGTGGGTGGCGTCACGGTCGGACACGGGGCTCCTCCTGGGCTGAGCGGTGCAGGTCATGGGTCACGGCAACGTCGCGTGCCGAGCCGGGCGTTGGAAGTATCGCAACGCGAGGTGACGGAGTGCACGCGGGGGGTGCTCGAACGGTTCGGCCGCCTCCTCGGCGGGATCCGCGGGGGCAAGGCGGCGCGCCGAGGAGATTGCCGTTCGGCTTGTTCGGCACGCAGGGGACGATTTTTCTGTGAAGCGCTCGTGAATTGGTCTTCATATTCCGGCTACGGAAACTCACTGACCATGCCGAATGATGTCCATGGAACCCCCTGGACAATCACGGACGGTTGACCGAAAGCGCGCCTTGACCATTCGTCAGGAGACACACGAGACTCCCCCTGAGGCACTCATTCATCAGGCGCCACAAGCAGACGCGCATACTGCCGGCCCTGCGAGACCGATATCGCACGGGGTGTGTGACGGGGGAAACGCCGAAGAGCGTACGGGTGTGTTTTCGACGCCTGCGCGCATTCTCTTCACGTCCCCTCCTCATCTCTTGGTGCGCGAAGGGAATGGAGGGGGAATGCCGACGCATATGGGCTATCCCGGCGTATATATCGAGGAACTTCCCAGCAGCGTCCGTACCATCGCCGCGGTCACCACCTCGGTGACCGCGTTCGTGGGACACACGCGCCGGGGTCCGCTCAACCAGCCGGTGCGGATCACCAGCTTCGCGGACTTCGAGCGCCGCTTCGGCGGGCTCACCTCCCGCAGCGCCGTCAGCTACGCGGTGCACCAGTTCTTCGGCAACGGCGGCACGGTCGCGGTGATCGTCCGCGTGGCCAAGGCCGGCACCGGCGAGGAAGCGTGCGTCACGCTGGAGTCCACCGAGGGGCACAGCGAGTGCCCGGTGCTCGAGGTGCACGCCAAGGAGCCCGGTGTCTGGGGCTCGGGGCTGCGGGTGGCCGTCGACCACGACACACCGACGCCGGACAGTACGTTCAACCTCCACGTCCTCGACGCGCGCGGCGGGGCCCGTGAGTCCTTCACCGGTCTGTCGATGAACGCCGGTCACGGCCGCTTCGTGGAGACCGTCGTGAACGCGGGCTCCTCCCTGATCCGGGTCAAGGCCCTGGACGAGGACCGGCCCGACCCGTCCGGCACGGTCTCCAAGCCCTTCGCGGCCGAGCTGCCCGATCTGACCGTCGAGCTGAAGGTGAAGATCGGCGATGTGGAGCGGGAGTTCACGCTCTACGAACCCGACCACGACGGCGAGCCGCCGTGCGATGTCACCGAGCTCGCCCTGCTGCTGGAGCGCAAGCTGCGCGCACTGCCCGACGCCCCGGGCAAGCACGCCTTCGCGGGCGCCGAGGTGACGGCCTTCGGCAGGCGGCTCCAGGTCGTCGCGGGGTCCACCGACCCCGACGACGTGGTGCGCTTCGTCGGCGAGTGCGCCAACGACCTGGGTCTTGAGGCCTCGGTCAACCCGCCGGTCTTCCCGCTCAAGGGCGGCAAGGACGGCGACCCGCCGGGACCGCGCGACCTCATCGGCAGCGAGGCCCGCAAGACGGGCGTACAGGCGCTGCGCGACGTCGACGACGTCAACCTGCTGACACTGCCGGAACTTTCGGCCTACGAGTCGGCCGACGACATGGTCACCGTGCTGTCCGCGGCCGAGCAGCTGTGCCGGGAGCGGCGGATCTTCCTGCTCGCCGACGCACCGTCGACGTGGGGCAGCGTGGACGCCGCCCGGGCGGGGATCGGCGCGTTCGACCCCGTACGCAGCGATCACGCGGCACTGTACTTCCCGCAGGTGCAGCTCACCGACCCGCTCACGGGCCGGCTCCGCGCCTTCCCGCCCTCGGGCGCGATCGCGGGCGTCATCGCCCGTACGGACGGTGAGCGCGGGGTGTGGAAGGCCCCGGCCGGGACCGAGGCGCGGCTGGCCGGTGTGCGCTCGCTGACGGTCAGGCTCACCGACCGGGAGAACGGACTGCTGAACCCGCTGGGCCTGAACTGCCTGCGCACCTTCCCGGTGGTCGGCCCGCTGGTGTGGGGCGCCCGCACGCTCGCCGGCGCGGACGCGCTGGACAGCGAGTGGAAGTACCTGCCGGTGCGCCGGCTCGCCCTCCATGTGGAGGAGAGCCTCTACCGCGGGCTGCAGTGGGTGGTCTTCGAGCCCAACGACGAGCAGCTCTGGCAGCAGATCCGGCTGAAGGCGTCGGCGTATCTCAACGATCTTTTCCGGCAGGGGGCGTTCAAGGGCGGCACGCCGCGCGAGGCGTACTTCGTCAAATGCGACAAGGACACCACCACCGACGCCGACATCGAGCGCGGTGTGGTCAATGTCGTGATCGGAATCGCGCCGGTCAGGCCCGCGGAGTTCGTGATCGTCAAGATTCAGCAGGTCGCCGGACAGTTCGACCTCTCGTAACCAAGGACCGAAGAAGAAGGAACACGAAGGAATCCGATGGCTGAGTTCCGGATCAATGCCCATCGCTTCGACCCCTACAAGAACTTCAAGTTCCTGGTCCTGTGGGACGGTCGAACGGTCGCGGGCATCAGCAAGATCAGTCCGCTCAAGCGCACGACCGAGGTGGTCAAGCACCGCCACGGCGGCGACCCGAGTTCGCCGCGCAAATCGCCCGGCCGCTCGGAATTCGAAGGTGTCACGCTCGAACGCGGCGTCACCCACGACCCGGAGTTCGACCGCTGGGCCAACAAGGTCTGGCAGGTGGGCGCCGGGCTCGGCTCGGAGGTCTCGCTGCGGGACTTCCGCAAGGACATCATCATCCAGGTCCTCAACGAGGCCGGGCAGGTGGCCGTCTCGCACAAGCTGTACCGGGCCTGGGTCAGCGAGTACCAGGTGCTCGGCGAGCTGGACGCCAACGCGAACGCCGTCGCCATCCAGAGCGTCAAGCTCGAATGCGAGGGCTGGGAACGGGACTACGAGGTGGAGGAACCGGTCGAGCCCTCGTTCACCCACCCGGCTTAGGGCCTGTCCGGCGGATCAGCCTGGATCAGCGAGCTGGGGGCACCTCCCGGGCCCCCAGGGCCCAGGGGGAGTCATGCGGCTTCGGATCCAAGGCGGAGGAAGGAGTCATGGCGGTGGGGGTACCTCCCGTGCCCGAAGGGCTACGAAGGACATGCCGACTGACGACAACGCTGGGGGTACCTCCCAGGCCGACAGGCCTAGGGGGAGAGACGGAGTCGCAGGGCGTCGCGAGCCCAGCATGATCCGCCGGACAGGCCCTAGAGGGCTGTCCGCGTACCGGAAGGCTGACGGATGACGCCGACGGGGCCCGCCGAGCTGCTGGCCACCTGGGAGGCCGGGCTCTCCCAGCACGACGCGGGACGGTCACTGCTGCTGCACCGGGTGGCCCGCCCGGGGGCCGGCACCGACGAGTTGCTCGCGGTGCCGGTCGGGGAGCGGGAGACGGACCTGTTCGCGCTGCGCCGGGCGCTGTTCGGCGAGCGCATGCAGGTGCGTGTCGACTGCGGGTCCTGCGGCGAGGCGATGGAGTTCGACCTCGACGCGAAGCTGCTCGGTGAGCGGCGCGGCGGTACGCGTGGGCCGCTGCGCGTGGAGGAGGGCGAGTGGGTGGTCGAGTTCCGGCTGCCCACGGTCGCCGACCTCGCGGCGGCCGGCGCGGCCGCCGACCCGGACGAGGCGCGCCGTCTGCTGCTGGCGCGCTGCGCGGTGTCGGCGGTACGGGGCGGGGTGGCGGTCGCGTCGGAACGGCTGCCCGCCCTCCTGCCCGAGCCGGTCCAGCGGCGGCTCGCCGAAGCGGCCGAGGAGGCCGACCCGGCGGCCGATGTGACGCTCGACGTGGCGTGCCCCGAGTGCGGTGAGGCCACCCCGGCCGAGCTGGACATCACCTCCTACCTGTGGACCGAACTGGACAACTGGGCGCGGGACTTGATGCTCGACGTCCATCTGCTCGCCACCGCCTACGGGTGGAGCGAGCCGGAGATCCTGGCGCTCAGCCCGCTGCGGCGTCGTTACTACCTGGAGCTGTGCGCGGATGCCTGACCACTTCGACCGGCTGCTCGCCCGATACGCCGCACCGGCGGACGCGGCCCCTGCCCCGACCGTACGGCGGGTGCGGCCGCGGCTGCCCGGTCCGTTCGAGCGGATCGAGGCGCTGCGGACCGCCGCGCCCGAACCCGACGAGCCCGCAGCCCTGGTTCCGACCGCGACGCGGGGGCCTGCCTCGGGCCCCGCGGAGCTGGTGCGCCATGAACGGGAGGTGCGGACGGACCGGCACACCGTCGTGAGGACCGACGCGGCGGCGCGGCCGGGCGAGCCCGAGCGGCCCGCCCCGCCGGCGGTCGCGGCCCCGCTGCTCAGGCCCGCCGCACACGCGGCTGCGCGGCCGCCCCACCCGGTGGCGGCCTTCGACAGCCCTCGTACGGCCGCCGGTCCGGCTTCGCCGGCGGTCGGTGACGTACCCCGGCAAGGGCCCGGGGACGCCCCGCCGCGCGCCACCGGCCAGGCGTCCCCCGGCCAGGCGGCCGGGCCGGTTCGGCCGCGCGGCGCCGACACCACGCCAGCGCGTGGCGCGGCGCGCGGCGGGCTCGGCCGGCGTGCGCCCCGGCCCGCCGAGCGCGTCGTGCACGTACAGATCGGCCGGCTCGAAGTGAGCGCGGCTCCACCGCCGGGCGCGGGGCGCACCGACCGGCCCGACCGGACGGTGCGGCGCGCACCCGCGCTGACCCTGGACGACTACCTGGCGCGCGGCGAGAAGAGGGACTGAGGTATCGAGGTCATGAGCAACGCACTTGCCGTCGCGACGGTCACCCAGGCTCTGGCCCTGCTCATCGAGAGCAACCTGGGACCGGAGACGGACATCGCGGTGAAGGTGGAGACCCGCAGACCGCCGGCCGAGCCACCGTCCGAACCGACCATCTACGTCTTCCTCTACCAGATCACCCCGAACGCCTCGATGCGCTCCACCGACCTGCCCACCCGTGCCTCGGACGGCACGCTGGTCAAGCGTCCGGCGGCGCCGCTGGATCTGCACTATCTGATCAGCGCGTACGGGGAGGAGTCGGAGCTGGTCGGCCAGCGGCTGATCGGGTGCGTGGTGCGTACGCTGCACGAGATCCCCGTGCTGCCGAAGGAGTTGATCGAGCTCGCGGCGGAGCGGCCGTATCTCGCGGGCAGCGACCTGGCCGAGTCGGCGCAGAAGGTGCGGTTCACACCGACGGTGATGGACATCGACGAGACGTCCAAGCTGTGGGGGATGCTGCACCAGACGCCGTACGCCCTCTCGGTGGCGTACCAGGCCTCGCTGGTCCTGATCGAGGGCCGCGAACGGCCGGTCCCGGCGGAACCGGTGCGGACGCGGACGGTGCGGGTGCTGCCGTTCGGGGCACCGGGCGCGCCGGTGCCGCCGGGCGGGCGGGCTCCGGCGAGCGCGCAGGAGGAGCCTGCGACTCCCCCCGACCCGGCTCCGGCTCCAGCTCCAGCTCCAGCTCCAGCTCCAGCTCCAGCTCCGGCGAGGAAGCGTGCCGCTGCCAAGCGCTCCACGCCCGCCCGTGCCCGCAAGGCCACGGAACAGGGCCCGGACGGCGAGGAGCGCTGAGACACGGTGCGCGACACGGGGGCGGATGACGGCATGGGGCCGAACGCGGCGACGGACGGCCGGATCACGGGCGCGCGTCCCGGCGCGGACGGCCGGGCGCTGACCGAGGCGATCCGGTCGGTCCTCGCGCGCATCGACGCACACGCGGCACGGGCCTCCCGGCCGGGAGCGGCGGCGCGCGCGGACGCTTCCCGGCCGGACGCCGGACACGGAACCGGCGGCGCGCCCGACGGCGAACGGGAGCATCCCACCGCCGACGCGCCCGCGGAAGGCGGCCACGCTTCGGAGACGGCCTCGCCCGCCGGTGGGCAAAAACAGCTCACCGCGAGCACGGCGGCCGCCGACGTGGTCCCGGGCGCCGGGCCGGCGGCGCTCGACGCGCTCGTCGCGTGCTTCGGGCTCACTCCCTTCGAGCGGGACGTCGTGCTGCTCACCGCCGCCGCGGAAATGGATCCCAGCACCGGCAGCCGGTGCGCCGCGGCGAGCGGGGACGGGCAGCGGGACCATCCCAGCTTCTCCCTCGCACTCGCCGCACTGACGGAACCGCACTGGAGCGCGCTGACGCCCGTCGCCCCGCTGCGCCGCTGGCGGCTGGTCGAACTCGACGACGAGACCCGGCTGACCACGTCACGGGTGCGGCTCGACGAGCGGATCCTGCATTTCCTCGCCGGCTCGCCGTATCTGGACGCCCGGCTGCACGGGCTGCTGCGGCGTACGGAGGTGCCGGAGTCCCTGCCGCCCTCGTACGACCTGGCCGCGAGCCAAGTCGCGGCGGGCTGGGCGGGCGCCGGGCGGCACGCGCCGCTCCGGGTCGAGCTGGTCGGCGGGGATCAGCGCTCCCGCGCCGACATCGCCGCGGCGGCCGCGGCCCGTTCCGGCCTCGGGCTGTACGCGATGGCCGCCGACGACATCCCCACCGACCCCGCCGAGCGCGACCGCCTCGCCCGGCTCTGGCAGCGCGAGGCGATCCTGCTCCCCGCGGCGCTGCTGGTGGAGGTCGGGGACCTGGAGCGCGACCAGGCCGCCGCCGCGGACGCGTTCGTCGAGAGCGCCGCCGTACCCCTCGTCGTATCCTCCCCCGACCCACGGCAGACCGCGCGGTCGCGCGGCGAGCGGGTCACCGTCCCGGCCCTCGACACCGAGGAGCAACTGGGCCTGTGGGCCGCCGCGTTCGAGGACGTACCGGAGGTGTCCGACGAGGACCTCCGTGACCTGGTCTCCCAGTTCTCGCTGCCGCCTCATCTGATCCGCTCGGCGGGCGCGACCGTCGTACGGGACCTGCCGGGCGAGGACGGTCCGGACGCCACCGGACTCGCCTGGAGGGCCGGGCTCGCCGAGGCCCGCATGGGGATGGACGAGCTGGGCCGGCGGATCGAGCCGCAGGCGTCGTGGGACGATCTGGTGCTGGCGGACCGACAGTTGAAGATCCTGCGTGAGATCGTCGCGCATGTACGGCAGCGTCCGACCGTCTACCAGGAGTGGGGCTTCGCGGCGACGCTGCGCCGCGGCCTCGGCGTCACCGCCCTGTTCGCGGGCGGCTCCGGCACCGGCAAGACGCTCGCCGCCGAGGTGATGGCGCGGGAGCTGGGGCTGGACCTGTTCGTCATCGATCTGTCGCAGGTGGTCAGCAAGTACATCGGCGAGACCGAGAAGAACCTGCGCAAGGTGTTCGACGCCGCCGAACGCGGCGGCGCGCTGCTGCTGTTCGACGAGGCCGACGCGCTCTTCGGCAAGCGCAGCGAGGTCAAGGACAGCCATGACCGTTACGCGAACCTCGAGGTCAGCTATCTGCTGATGCGGATGGAGGCGTACCGGGGTCTCGCGATCCTGACCACCAACATGAAGCAGGCCCTGGACACCGCGTTCATGCGCCGGATCCGCTTCGTCGTCGACTTCCCCTTCCCCGGCGAGAGCGAGCGCGCCGAGATCTGGCGGCGCGTGCTCCCCGCGCGGGCGCCGATGAAGGGCATCGATCCGGAGCTGCTGGCGCGGCTGACGGTGGCGGGCGGCTCGATCCGCAACATCGCGCTGTCGGGCGCCTTCCTCGCGGCGGAGGAGGGCGACCGCCTCCAGATGCGGCACATGCTGGAGGCGGCCCGTACCGAATACCTCAAGCTGGACCGCTCCTTGACACCGTCGGAGGTCCACGGATGGGTCTGAACGATCTGCACGAGACGCCCTCCACGGATACGGAGAGTGCCGTACGCGTCGACATCGGCGAGCTGGTGCTCGACGGTTTCGAACGCCTCGACCCGGACCGGGTGTCGGCCGCATTCCAGGCCGAGCTGGCCCGGCTCGTACGCGAGCGGGGCGTACCCCTGGCCGCCGACGGCGGCCGGGCCCTGGACGCGCTGTCGGGGCTGCCACCGCTGCCCGCGACGACCTCGCCGGGGCGGCTCGGCGAGGCGCTGGCGCGCGCGGTGCACGCGGGACTCTCGGGGCGGGGTGAGGTGCGATGAGTACGCCGTCCCCCGCGCGGGACTCCCGGTCGGCACAGGCCGCCGAGCGGCGCCGCAAGCGCAAGGAGCGGGCCGCGTCCCGTACTCCGGAGCCCAAGAACATCGTCAGCGGCGCCGGTCAGCCACTGGATCTGAGCGTACGGCGTGAGCTGGAGGAACAGCTCGGGCACGACCTCGGCCGGGTACGGCTGCACACCGACCGGGACGCGGACGCGCTCACCGAGATGCTGGGCGCGGACGCGGTCGCGGTCGGCCAGGACATCTTCTTCCGCGAGGGCGCGTACCGGCCGGGCACGACGGACGGCCAACGGCTGCTCGCGCACGAGCTGTTGCACACGGTCCAGAACCCGGACGGTCTGGGCGCGCTGCGCGCGGGCCGCGATCTGGGCGCGGTGAGCCTGCCGCAGCAGGCGGTGGAGCTCGAGGCGGAGTCGGCGGCGCAGGATCTCGTACGGAAGGGAGAGGCCGCTACCGACATCGAGCCCGGCCGGGCGACGCCCGGGTGGCTGCGGTACGCGACCGTGGACGCCGACCGCAGGCGCCTGGAGGAGATGGACCCGGCAACCCTGCTCGACCGGCTGGCGAACGGCGTGCTGCGCTCCCTGCGCGGCGACCCGCAGGACCGCTCCAAGCGCGTACGCACACAACTGGCCCGATTTTCCGAGGAGATGCAGGACGCTGTCCTGGATCGGCTCGAACTCCGGCTGCTCAGCTCGGAGCACGAGCGTCTGATCGAGCTGGTCGAGGAGACCGAGGAATCCGGGCTCCACGGTCAGGACACGTTGGCGGCTCCGGAGGCGCTCCCCGACGTCATCGAACTGCTCGAAACGGAACGCGATCGGGATCGGGATCGGGCGGACGGCTCCGAGGACCGCGAGCGCGAGGAGAAGCCGCCCCGGGACGAGTCCCAGGAAGGTGAACAGGCTCCTGCTCCGGAGTCCGGCGGCGGTGGGGCCCCGGCCCCCGCCCCGACGTCCCCCCGGCCCCGGCAGGAGCCGAGGACCGGCACGGCGACGGCCTCCGGGAGCGGTGCCGCATCCCGGAACGGGCAGGAGAAGGGCAGCAGTGAGCCGGCCGGCGGGAAGGAGTCCAAGGAGACGAAGGAGTCCAAGGAGGCTCCGGCAGCGGTCGAGGCGGAGCCACCCCCGGTCACCGGACAGCAGCCGCCCAAGGCGGACAAGCGTGAGAACGGTGACAGGAAGAGCGCCGGGGTCGAGCCCGGGGCGCTGCTGAAGACCGCCGACCAGGGCGCCAGGAGCACTCTGGACGGCAAGCGCCTTCAGGACGAGGAGGCCGCGGACGAGGCCCCGTTCAGCCTGGAGACGAGCGTGGAGGGCGAGCTCGGTGCTCTTCGCGAGGAGGAGACCGAGCCCGAGGACAGCGCCTGGGACGTCGAGCTGGCGCCGGAGGACTTCGTACCCGCGTCGGACCCGGACGTCTCCGGCGTACCGACCGCGGAGCGGATCACTCCGGGGTCGAGTGCGCCTCAGCAGGCGCCGTCCTTCCCCCAGCCTCCGCCCACCAAGGCCGAGAAGGTCCAGGCCCAGCGTGAGGAGGAGGACGCGGAGGAAAGGTCCGGCACGGACGGCGAGGAGTTCGCGTCATCCGCGGCCTCCGCCGACGGTGCGACGGACACGGCCGGCGCCCCTCCCCGGGCGGCGGACCGGGGGGCGAAGCTGCTGCGGGAAACGAAGCCGCTCGACCAGGAGGCCGGTCCGGATCCCGATGCGCGTCGCTCCGGGACGCCGGAGGCCACCGTCCTCGCCGAGAGCGGGCCGAAGCCGGAGGCAGGCGCGGAGGACAAGCAGGCCGAGCCGGAGCGGGCCCAGGAACCTCCGGAAGCGGCCCCCGAGCCCGTCGCCGAGCGGCAGCAGACGGACCGGGCCGCGGCGGCCGGCGGGAGTTCGCCGGCGTCCGGTCCGCCCGCCGCGCAGGCCGCGCCGGCCGCTGCCCCCTCGACCACGGGTGACACCGGTGCGGCCGGACGTGAAGGGACCCCGGCTCCGGACAGCCGAGCACCCGGTACGGCGGGAGGCAACGAGCCTCCCGCCACGGGCGGTTCACCGGACTCCGCTCCGGCCCCGGACCGAACCCCGGCGCAGGACCAGGCCCCGGCCCCGGCCCCGGCCCCGTCTCCGGCGCAGGACCAGGCGCCGTCCCCTGACCCGGCCCCGGCCAGGGCCGCCGCACCCCGCCGCTCCCGTTCGTCCGGCCCCGCGCCCCGTACCAAGGGCGGCGGTGGAGGTACCCGTCACGCCTCGGGCGGCGGGGGCGGAGGTGGCGGCGCACGCGCCGCGGCGCCGTCGAAGGCCACGTCGGCACCCGGCGCGCCGGACCTGTCGCAGGCGTCGCCGGAGGCCGGGCTGGGTACGGCCGCAACGCTGAAGCCGCACCGGGCCCTTGAGGCACTGGGCGGGGTGAACGGCGCGGTCGACCGGAGCGTGGGCCAGGAACACCAGGCGCTGCGGAGCGCGCCGCCCACCATGGAACGGCCGGCGGGTGCACCGCAGACCCTGCACGGCGCGCCGACGACGTCCGCCCCGGGCGAGTACTCCGGTGATCCGGCCGCCGAGGTCGACTCTCCGGAGCAGGAAGAGGCGAAGGTCGGCGGTGACAAGACCCCGGAGGGCGAGATTCCGGGGATGGACATCGAGGAGCCGAGCACGCTCGAAGGGCTGCTGGCGGGTGGTGCCCAGCTCATCGTGAAGGGGATCAACGCCGTTGGGAGCTTCCTCGGTGCCGACGAGGACGTCATCGACTCCCAGGCCGTGGTCCGGTGGATTCTCGACCTGCCGACCGAGGACGAGATGCTCGCCAAGGCCTCCGTGGGCATGGCGCCGGGCGTGGGCATGGAGGGCGAGACCGGCGGGCGGGCCGACGAGCAGGGCACGGAGGTCGACAACAAGGGCCGGCAGCTGCACGCGCAGGGGCAGGCGGACGCCGGGCGCCCCCTGGGTGAGGACCAGGTCTACCCCGATGTGCCGCAGGAGACCCTCACGTCGAAGGTACCGGGCGCACAGGGACAGGGCGGCGACACCGGGGGCCCTGCCGCTGCCGCAGGGCGGATACCCCCGGAGGCCGTGTCCGAGGTGGCCGAGCACGAGCGCGGCCCCCAGCTGAAGGCCGCGTACAGCGACGGCCAGAAGACCATGGCCACCAAGCGGCAGGTCAAGGACCGGGACACCCAGGCGTCGCGGCAGCGGCACAAGGAGCAGGTCCGGACCGAGATCGACGCCAACACCAGGACGCAGGCCACGGAGCGCCAGAAGACGAAGACCGAGGTGGCCCGGCAGCGCCAGGAGTGGCGGACCGAGCAGGACACGGAGCTGAACGGCCTCGGCACCAAGAAGTCCGACAAGATCCTGAAGCTCCGTCAGGAGGTGGCGGACAAGGAGAAGGTGACCGACGAGCAGGTCGAGACGCGCCGGAAGAGCGACGAGGAGGGCATCCAGACAAAGTCCAGGACCGCGGAGCAGAACGCTCAGACAGAACAGAACACGGCCAAGAACAACTCCGGAAGCTGGCTCTCCAACGCGTTCGACTGGATCCGCGACAAGCTCATCGAGCTCAAGAACAAGATCATCGGATTCTTCCGGATGGCCCGACAGGCCGTCGTACAGCTGATCACCGACTTCAAGGGCACGGTGCTCGGCCTGATCAACAAGGCGCGCGAGTTCATCGTCGAGAAGTTCAAGCAGTTCACCGAGGCCCTGATCCAGCTGGCCAAGGACCTGCTCAACGAGATCCTGAAGATCGCGACCCGCATCCGCAACCTCATCATCCGTATCCGCGACGCGGCGATCGCCCTGGTCAACCGGATCGCGGCCGAGCTCAAGCGGATGATCACCGATCTGCTCAACAGGATCGCCAAGATCCTCAGCGACATCCTCAACGTCCTCAGGGAGGCCCTGCGCCTGGCGGTCCAGGCCGTGATGAGCGCCGTCAAGGCCATCATGGACTTCGCCCTGGGGCTGCTCAACGCGCTGGGCGAGTGGGCGATGATCGCGGCCGACATCATCATGGACCCCGGCGCCTGGCTCAGCGGCGCCAAGGCCTCGGCGGAGGACGGCGCCAAGAACCATCTGTTCCGCGAGGTCACCTCGGCGGTCAAGAACTGGTTCAACGAGAAGATCCAGGAGGTCCTCGGCCTCCCCAAGCAGATCTTCGACGCCCTGCTGAACGGAGGGGTCAGCAAGGAGCAGATGGCGAAGGAGGCGTGGGACGCGGCGCTTCCCCAACTCCCGATCATCATCGGCGAGGTCGTGGTCACGAAGATCATCGCCAAGCTGATCCCGGGCGCGGGATGGGTCATGGCCGTCATCGACGCGCTGAAGTCCGCGTGGGGCGCGCTGAGCGAGATCCTCAAGGCCTTCGGCGCGTTCATGGACTACCTGAAGGCCGTCAAGGGCGGCAACGCCGGCGTGCTCTTCGCCAAGGCTGTGGCGTCCGGGGTGGTGGCGCTGCTGGAGCTGGCGTACGAGGCGCTGCTCAGCGGCGTCGGCAAGTACGTGAAGAAGGTCGGCGACCGGCTGCGCGGGGTGGCGGCGAACCTCAAGAAGCCCGGCACCAAGGACCCCGACAAGCCGGGCACCCCGAACACCCCGAACGCGCCCGGCGCCCCCAAGGACCCGACGCGGCCGAACCCCCCGGACAAGCCGCAGGCCACGGACCCCAAGAACCGGCCGGACAAGAAGAAGGAGGCCGACCAGGCCCGGGACAGGACGAAGCAGGCCAACGACGAACTCAAGAACCCGAAGCGCCCGAAGCGCCCGCCCCGCCCCCCGCGCCCGACGAGGCCCGCCCGCCCCGCCCCCCGGCGCGACACCCCGGCCCCCCGCCCGGACACCCGCAGGCCGGACGACCGCCGCACCAACGACCAGGACGGGGCCCGCCCGCGCCGCGAGACGGAGGGCACGAAGCCGACCCCGCGCCGGCGCGATCCCTCCCCGGAACGCCGGGCGGACACCCGCGCGAAGCACACGGTGAAGACGGCCCAGGACCGCAACCGCCGCGCCCGGCGCGACCTGGACCGCAACAACGACCGCGACAACAGGCGGCGTCGGGACCTGGACAACAACGACCGCAGGATGCGGGACGCGTACCGGCGCAGGCGGGATCTGCTGCGGGAGCAGGAGAGGAAGCGGCAGGAGCAGAAGCGCCGGCGGCGCGACGATCGGCGCAGAAAGGAGAACTCCGAGGCATCGAAGCTGGACCGGCTCCGCAGGATCGTCGCGAGGCTGCGCCGTACCTTGTTCCCTCTGCTGAAGCGGGGAATCCGTGGCCCTGTCTATCACGGACTCCTGCGGACTCTGCGGGCCTGGCACCGGCTCACGGCGCTCTCGACATCGGGAACTTCCGATCCTCGCATCATCGCCACGCTGAACCCGTCCCAGACGGTCGCTCCGTTCGAATGGGATGAGGACGAGGAGGGCTACACCGTTGCCACCTTCGAGGCGTTCGACACGGAGAACCGGTTCCCGTCCCGCAACCAGAAGAAGGACAAGCGGCCGGAGAAGGACGACCCAAATGTGGCAGAGTTCAGACGGCTCGTCATCAAGGAGCTTGACGGACTCGCCGAGGATGCCGAGCTGTCGGAGGTCAAGCAACTCTGCGCCAGACTCGCACGCAGGAATCCGCGTCTGGGAATAAATGACAAGCACTTCAACTGGCTGGATGAGTCCCCGGATTCATCGAGTCTTCTGCTGAACCACCCCGGTGCGGCCATGCCGGCGGTTGGCAGGTTCCAGCGGCAGAACTATTACGCGCCCACAGGAGAGCGGAACGAGCAACTCGTCATCGCCGACCTGAACGGCAATGAGTACGTCCGGGACAAGCTGGGCAACAAGGTCCCCCGGAAGGTCACCCGGAACATGTCGGCAGACGACCTCAAGACCTGGAACCGGCAGGGCATAAACCCGCGAGACCCGGACGGTAACGTTGCCGTATGGCTGCACGTAGCCGGCGCGACTGATTCACCGTTCATATCGACCACAAAGGTGCAGAGCGGAGACATCACCAACCCCGACGGTGATCTATTCGGCGAGGGAGATGGATTCGCTTACCACGGCACGATCACCATCGACCTTTCCTACGTGTCACCGAGCAACATCTACGACCTGACTCGGGCTGGAGGACAGAATGAATGGAACCTCGGTGCCCCGAACTCGCGTATCAGACAACAGGCGCTCCGCGATGTCGTGAGGACACAGGAAGTCCTCATCAAGGGAGCAGTCCCCAAGGCTGCCATCAAACTCCTCAAGTCCCATCGATAGAATCCGATGCCACCGGGAAGACATGTGCCGAAGTTCAACAGCTACCACTGGAAGACAACCCGTCTGACCGACAGGGAACTGGAGGCCGCCAGGGAAGAGCTGATGGATCCGTCGAGCGCCGCGAAGCGGTTGGAGGCGTTCCTCGTCCTCCTGCGCAGCGAACAGAGCGCGGCCATCGGAATAGCGCTGGATCACTATCATTACGCGACGTCGCGGAGTCGGCACGGGCAGGCGCAGCCGTACACAACGCATCGTGGCGAGGTCGTGGAACGCGCCCGCGATCTGCTGAGGCACCCCCCAGGGCCACATGACGAAATCCACGGAGATTTCCCGGGAGCGGAGCACGCGAGCGCTCTCATCGTCCTGGCCAATGAGGCCGGAGATCAGGATGCGGGCCTCGTCGCCAACGCCCTGGACAGCGCATCGGACTTCGATACCGAATCAGCAGCCCTGCAAGCCGCCGGTCGCATCTTCCGTTGGTCGGATTCCCCCTCTGCCGATTTGATCGACCGCATTGCCCGGATGGTTCGCGACGAGGATCGCGACCTCGACGAACGGCTGGAGGCGCTGGAGGCGCTGGCACGGGGAAAGGACCCGCGCCTGCTGTACGAAATCGCCGAAATCACTGCGTCGGACGATGTCGCACTACAGGTGACAGCCACTCATGCACTGGCCTTTCACGACATGACGACGTACCGGTCTCTTGTCGAGGAGCGGCTGGCTTCCTGGCCGGAGGACGCTCCGTATCCGGCAACAGAAGTTCGGGAGTTGCTGCAGGACGATGGATCTTAGGAAGGCTTCATGACCCGCTACGCCGACATACCCAAACCCATCCGCTCCGGCATCGTCGTCGTCGACCCCGACCGCGGCACCCCCCAGCGCATCATCGTCCTCCAGTTCAACCCGGACACCCTGGAACGCTCCCTCGCGCCCCAGGCCGCCGGAGGGTCCGGTGATGCCGGTGGGGGCGGGTCCGGGAGCGGGGACAGGAACGAGGCGCTCAGGCTCAAGGGGCCCGCGCAGGAGACGTGGAAGTTCACCGCCGAGATCGACGCGACCGATCAGTTCGAGGTGGCCGCGCCCGACGGGATCCATCCGCAGCTCGCCACGCTGGAGATGCTGGTGCATCCGACGACCGCGCAGCTGCGTGAGGCCTCCCGGCGCACCAAGCAGGGCACGATCGAGATCACCCCGATCGAGGTGCCGCTGACGCTGTTCACCTGGGGGAGCAAGCGCGTCATGCCCGTACGGCTCACGGAGCTGTCCATCAACGAGTCGGCGTTCGACGTCCATCTGAATCCGATCAGGGCGAGCCTCGGCATCGGCATGAAGGTGCTCAGCGTCAGTGACCTGCCGGCCGGGCACCGGGGGGCCGATCTCTATCTCGCGCATCTGGCACAGAAGGAGCGGCTGGCCGCCGCCGCGCTGGGCGGGCGGCCGGGCGCACTGGGACTGGGACGGGGGCTCTGAGGAAAGTGATCGAACCGTACGAGAGCGCACTGGACGCGATCCCCGGATCGCACCCGTATCCGCGGACCAGCCGGTACCACGACGCCGAGATCGGGGTGCACACCCAGGCCGACGGGACCGAGGTGCGGTACACCAAACGGCGGTTACTTCCGCCGCTGCCGGGCGACGACGACACCGCACCGCACACCGTCAACAGCGGCGAACGACCCGACCACCTCGGGCAGCGCTATTTCGGTGACCCCGGCCAGTGGTGGCAGATCGCGGACGCCAACGCCGTACTCGACCCCGCGGAGCTGACGGCCGAGCCGGGGCGGGAGATCCGGATACCGCTGCCGGGCGGCGGTGGCCTCCATGGCTGATGAGCCCATCGGGGCGGGGCCCGTCCATCTCACGCTGCGCATGGGACCGCACCTCACCCGGACCGTGCCGGCCGAGGTGACCGAAGCGCTGCTGTCCGCCCAGATCACGAGCACCGCCGGGGAGCGCAGCGGCTTCCAGCTCGCCTTCGATCTGACCAAGAAGGGGCTGATCGGCAAGCGGCTGCTGCCGGAAGGGTTCTTCGACCCGAAGACCCGGGTGATCGTCACGATCTCCGTCAAGGGGACGACGACGGTGCTCCTGGACGGGCTGATCGTCCGCCAGGAGGTGGGGGCCAGCAATCAGCCCGGACAGTCCACGCTCACCGTCACCGGCGAGGACCTGACTCTCCTGATGGATCTGGAGGAGCGGACCGACCGCTATCCCAACCTCGCGCCCTCCCAGCGGGTCGAGCGGATCCTCGCCCGGTACAGGAGCTACGGGATCGACGCCCACATCATCCGCGAGCAGATACAGCAGCCGCCCCGCGAGCAGCTGCGGGTCGAATACCAGACCGGCACCGATCTGCACTACCTCAACGAGCTCGCGCGGGCGAACGGATACACCTTCTACCTGGAGCCGGGGCCGGCGCCCGAGCGTTCCGTCGCCTACTGGGGTCCCGAGCAGCGGCTCGGGCAGCGCCAGCACGCGCTCAACGTGAACATGGACAGCAACACCACCGTCGACCAGCTCACGTTCGCCTACGACGGTACGGCCCGGGAAGAACCGCAGGCCCGTGTGCAGGATCCGCGCACCCGTGACGTACTGCTGCTGGCGCAGCCGGACATCAGCCCGCTGCGGCCCCCGCTCGGCAAGCTGGCGACGCCCGCGCTCAAGCGCAGGACGCTGGCCGGTACGGCGAAGAAGGAGCTCGGGCAGGCCGAGGCTGAGGCCCTCGCCAGGGCGGCGACCTCCGCCGACGCGATCTCCGGGTCGGGGTCGCTGGACGTCGTCCGGCATGGATACGTGCTGCGGCCGAGGGAGTTGGTGGGGGTCCGCGGCTCCGGTGTCACGTACGACGGCGACTACTACGTCAAGTCCGTCACGCACAACCTCCGGCCCGGTTCGTACCAGCAGAACTTCACGCTCTCCCGCGAGGGCCTGGTCGCCCGCAGCGGGACCGTCCGCCCGTAAGAGACCAGACCAGGAGAACTTCGTATGGCGGCACCGAACAACCGCTTCCTCGGCAAGTTCCGGGGCCGGGTGGTCGACAACAAGGACCCGCTCCGGCTCGGCCGGATCACCGCCGAGGTACCGGACGTGCTGGGTCACGAGGCATCCACCTGGGCGCTGCCGTGCCTGCCCTTCACCGGGCGGCAGGCGGGGCAGTACGTCGTCCCGGAGATCGGGGCCGGTGTGTGGGTGGAGTTCGAGCAGGGGGACCCCAGCTTCCCGATCTGGACGGGGAGTTGGTACGGACACGCCTCCGAGCTGCCGCCCCATGCGAGCGCCGAGCTGCCCGCCTCGCAGCCCGTCGTCATCCAGACGCCCGGCAGGCACAAGCTGGTGATGTCCGACGTTCCGGGTGGCACGGGAATCCTGCTGGAGGCCCCGGGCGGCGCGTACATCCAGATCGACGAGAAGGGCGTGACCGTCGGCAACGGCAAAGGCGCGTCGATCGTGCTGATCGGCGACGCGGTCAACATCAACGAGGGCCGGCTGATCGTGCCCAAGAAGCGCTAGCGAAACGGGGAGTTACGTGTTGTCCGGAAATCTCGTGAACGGCGGTATGTCGATCAGCTGCCCGCACGGCGGCCGCGCCGTGCCCGCCTCCGCCCCGTCGTCCGGGGTCCGGATCGACGGCCACCCGGTGCCCACCGCCGCCGATGTCTTCACCGTCAGCGGCTGCCGGCACACGGTCGACGGCGTGCCGCATCCCTGCACCACGGTGCGCTGGACACCCGACCGCGACAGCGTGCTGGTCGACGGCTCGCCGGTGCTGCTCGACAGTACGTCGGCGCTCTGCTTCAGCGCCGCGCTCGTCCCGCAGGGGCCGCCGGTCCTGGCGACGGCCGCGAGGGGGGTCGCGTCACGATGAGGAGCGACATCGCCTTTCCGTTCCGGACCGACCGCCGCGGGCGCACCGCGCACGCCGCGTACGACGAGCATGTCCGTGACCTGATCGAGCAGTTGCTGTTCACCAGCCCCGGCGAGCGCGTGATGCGCCCCGACTTCGGCTGCGGCCTGCTGGATCTGGTCTTCACGCCCAACAGCCCGGAGCTGGCGTCCGCGCTGGAGCTGTCGGTGCAGGCCTCGCTGCAGCGCTGGCTCGGCGAGCTGATCGAGGTGGAGGACCTGGACGTGGTGAGCGAGGAGAACGTCGTCCGGGTGTACCTGCGCTACGCGGTGCGCTCCACCGGGAGCCGGCGCGACGAGGTCTTCGAGGGGAGCGGGCCGGCATGAGCGGCGCAGGCATCACACACGACAGGCGTACGCGGGTACGCGCCGCGCGGCTCGGCGGCGTGGACGCCGTCGAGGTCGCCGACGACGGGCTCACGCTCACGGTCACGTTCCTCGGCAAGGCGCCCGAGGGGCTCTGCCCGCAGAACATACGCATCGACGGGGGCCGCCGGATCACCGGTATCGAGGCCGTCGAGGTGTCCGTCGAACGCGAGGAGGACCCGGAGCTCGACGACCGGCTGTACGTCACGCTCGACCGCACCGGGGACACCTCGGCGTACCGGCTCTCCGTCGTCGACACCGACCCGTACGGCCGCCCGGGGACGGAACCCTTCCCCGGGTTCGACCAGCGCTACTTCACGGCCGGGTTCGCGTTCCGGCCGCACTGCCCCACTCCCTTCGACTGCAAGGAGAGCTGTGGGGACGGCTGTGAGGGCGGCTGCGGGAACGAGGGGCCCGGCGCGGGGTCCGGGGGGTCCCTCCTGGAGAAGCACAGCGCTCCCGCGCCCGTCATCGACTACACGGCGCGCGACTTCGACACGATCCGCACCCTGATCCTGGACCGGCTGGCGCTGACCGCCCCGGACTGGGCCGAGCGCAACCCGGCCGACCTCGGCACCACACTGGTCGAGCTCCTCGCCCACACCGCCGACCGGATCAGCTACCAGCAGGACGCCGTCGCCACGGAGGCCTACCTCGACACGGCACGCCGTCGCGTGTCCGTACGGCGTCACGTCCGGCTCATCGACTATCCGATGCACGACGGCGTCAACGCCCGCGCGTTCGTCGCCGTGGAGACCGGGCGCGAGCTGACGCTCCTGCCCGGTACGTTCCGCTTCGCCGCCGTGGACGTCCGTACCCTGGGTCCGCGTGACCGGCCGGACATCGGTGCCGTCATCGACGACCGGGACCTGGCCGTGCTGGACGAGCGCGGCTCGGTGGAGGTGTTCGAGCCGGTCGTGGCCGATGAGCCGCTGGTGCTGCGGCCCGCGCACAACACCGTCCGGTTCTGGACCTGGGGCGGCGAGGTGTGCGCACTGCCCAAGGGGGCCACCGCCGCGACGCTGCGGGACGCGTGGACGGACGAGGCGTGCTCGGTCCGGGCGCTGGACTTCTCGCCGGGTGATCTGCTGCTGATCGAGGAGGTGAAGGGGGCCCGGTCCGGGACGCCGGGCGACGCCGATCCGACGCACCGGCAGGCCGTACGCCTCACCTCCGTCACCCCGGTCGTGGACCGGCTGGCCGGCCGTCCGGTGCTGGAGGTCACCTGGGCGCAGGAGGACGCGCTCGCCTTCCCCGTCCGCCTCAGCACCCGCGGCGGCCCGCGGTGCGAGCCCGTCGAGGACGTGAGCGTGGCGCACGGCAACGTCGTCCTCGTCGACCACGGCCGGTCGCTGACCTTCGGCGGCGCGACGCCCGAGACGGTGACCGTGCCGCCCGCGCCGGCCGTCCTCGGGTCCTGCGATGCGTCCGGATTCGGCTGCTGGGACTCCCGCGAGGGCAATGCCACCGCCGACCTCGTGGGCGCCCGTCTCGACCAGACCCGCTGCGGCCGGTTACTGACGCCGGCGCAGATACGGGAGCTGTTCACCGTCGTCGGCGAGGACGCCACCGCGCGCGCCGGTCTCGGGCTGGAACTGGCGGGCCGGCGGCGCGAGAAGGTCGTCCCCGGCACCGCGTACGCCCAGGCGGCGGCGCTGGAGACGCTGCTGGCGCAGGTCGTCTACCCGGGGATCGCCCCGCGCTTCCGGCCCGTGCTGCACCGCTCCCCCGTCGTCCAGTCCGTGCCGTTCCCCGAGCCGCGCCATGTCTCGGCCGGGCAGGCCGGGCGGCTGGCGGTGATTCCGGGCCGGGTCAGAGGGCGTCTGGTGGAACTGTGGCGCAGTGCCCGCGACGGCGACGGGCTCGGGGAGCCGGAGATCGCCGAGCTGGCCGTGCTGTTCGGGCTGCGGGTGCTGGAACGTCTCGAGCTGCGCCGGCACCCGGTGCGTGCCCTGCGCGAACTGCTGCACCGCGGTGAGCGGCTGCTGGCGGCGAAGCTGCGCCGGCTCGACGTGCTGACCGCGCGGGCGCGTGCGGGCGCCGTGCTCGACGGGGCCATCGCCTGGGAGATCGCGCACAGTTGGGGGACCGTGTACGCGGCCGGGCTGCACCCCGGCGAGCCGGTGCTGCGGGGTCCCGCGGCCGCCGTCGTACAGGATCCACGGGCCGCGCTGCCCGCGGTCACGCTCCTCGACCCGGATGGCGGCGACGACGCGCTGTGGACGCCGAAGCGGGATCTGCTGGACAGCGCCCCCCGCGCACGCCACTTCGTGGGCGAGCTGGAGGACGACGGGCGGATCGCGCTGCGCTTCGGAGACGGGCGGCACGGCGCGAGGCCGCGGCCCGGGGCCCGGCTGGAGCTGCGCTACCGGCTCGGCGGCGGTACGGCGGGCAACGTCGGCGCGGAGGCCATCAACCATCTGGTGCTCCTGCGCGACCCCGACGCGTCCGATGACGGCCGGGGCGTGCCGGTGGCCGGCGTCCGCAATCCGCTGCCCGCCGTCGGCGGCACCCAGCCCGAACCGCTGGAGCAGGTACGGCAGTTGGCGCCGCTCGATCTGAGGCGCTCGCGGCTGCGGGCCGTCACCGCCGAGGACTACGCGGCGCTGGCGGCGCGGCTCCCCGGCGTGCAGCGGGCGGCGGCGGAGATCCGCTGGACCGGCAGTGTGCAGGAGGCCCATGTCGCCGTCGACGCGCTGGGGACCGGTGATCCTTCTCCCGAGCTGCTCGATTCGGTGGCGTACGCCCTGGAGGGCTATCGCCGCATCGGCCACGATCTCGTGGTCGGTCCGGCCCGCCACGTACCGCTGGACATCGCTCTCGTCGTGTGTGCGGCGCCCGGCCACCAGCACGGGCAGATCCTCGCCGAGCTGTACCGGGTCCTCGGCAGCGGCCGGCTGCCCGGTGGGGGGCTCGGGTTCTTCCACGCCGACGCGCTGACGTTCGGCGAGCCGGTGCGGCTGAGCCGGCTGGTGGCCGTGGCGGCGGCGGTGCGCGGCGTCGAGAGCGTACGAGTGGCCCGGCTGGCCCGGCTGTTCCACGGCAGCCCCGGCAACGGCACGGACGACACGAACGGCACGGATGACACGGCCCTGGAGGCAGGTGTGCTGCGGCTCGGTCCGCTGGAGATCGCGCGTTGCGACAACGACCCCGACCGGCCCGAGCTGGGCCGGCTCACGATCGAGCTCGGCGGAGGCGTCCGATGAGCGGTAACCACGACTGCGGTTGCGGCTGCGGCGGGCACGACGAGCGCCACGCCCCCGCGCCGCTGTACAACCCGCCGGGGCGCCCGGCCCTGGACTACCGGGTCGGTGAGTACGGCTCGTTCCTGGCCGCCATGCTCGACCGGCTCGCGTCGCCCGCCTATCCGGCGCTGCGCGGGCTGACCGTGCGCACGCCCGACGACCCGGCGATCGGGCTGCTGGACGCCTGGGCGGTCGTCGGCGACCTGCTGACGTTCCACTCCGAGCGGATCGCGGACGAAGGGTATCTGCGGACCGCCGACGAGCACCGTTCGCTGGCACTGCTGGGGCGGCTGGTCGGGCACCGGCCGCGCCCCGGCATCGCGGCCGACACCCATCTCGCGTACACCCTGGACCGCGATCCACGGGCCGAGGACGCGACGGTGCTGATCCCGCGCGGCGCGCGCAGCAACAGCGTGCCCGCGTCCGCCGACGAGCAGTCGCAGACCTTCGAGACCAGCGAGGACCTGACGGCCCGCTGGGCCTGGAACCAGTTGGCCGTACGCAGGCGCAGGCCCGGACTGCTGACCGCCGACGACCTGAGCCGGCGTTCGGAGATCCACGTGTGCGGGACCGGCACGTCCCTCCAGGCCGGGGACAAGCTGCTGTTCGTCTTCGGCGGCGCGCAGGACGCGGTCGGGCAGCGGCTGATGCTGCCCGTGGCGCGCGTGCGGATCGACCGGGACGACGAGGTGACGGCGATCGGGCTGCCGCGGTCCGCGCCGCGGTCGCTGAGCGAGCTGATCGCCGAGCTGCGCCGGTGGATCACCGAGGACGCTCCGGAGGTGGAGGACGGCGACCCCACCCCGGACAACCCGAATCCGCGTCCCATCAGCAAGATCATCGAGACGTTCGACGTCCAGGTGCTGGCGCCGCTGCGCGCCGATCTTGACGGGATCACGAGCCCCGCGCGGTTCGCCCTGCGGCTCGCGGACCCGCACGAGCGGCTCGCCGAGGCCCAGGCGATCGCCGCCCCCTACGAGGAGGTGGCCGCCTGGTTCGAGCGGTTGGAGGCGGTGGTCGGCGAACTGCGGGAGCGGGCCGTGGATCTGGAGCCCTCCCGGCCGGTGTCCTCCGCGGCCGGCGAGGGGGACTCGGCGGCGCTGCGCGCCCTCGCGGCCGTACTGCCCGCGCTGCGCACCCGCGTCGTGAAGCCTCCGTCGGGTGCCCTCGCCCACGACGCGCGGCGCCTCCTCTCCCCCGGCGCCGACCTCGGCGCCCAGCTGCTGTCCGCGCTCGATCCCCGGGTCGCGGACGGGATGTACGCGGCGTGGCGCGATGCCGCCCCCGCCGTGCCCGCGCAGCTGCGCGAGCTCCAGGCGCTGCGGGTGACGGCCGCGCCGTTCGGGGCGACGGCTCCGCTCAGGCCGGTGCAGGACGACCGCGGACGGGTGATCCGGCAGACGGACTGGCCGCTCGGCGGCTCGGCCCTGACCACGATGCGGGTCGTGTACGACACGGCGGGCCGGGTGCCGGTGCGGGCGGAGTTCCAGCACACCGAGACGGGGTCCTCGGTGCAGCGGTCGGAGAACCTGCCCGCCGAGAAGACCTTCGAACTCGGCCCCGGCCGGGTGGAGCTCCAGACCCGGGTGGCCCAGGACCACGACCTGAGCTGGCTGGCGAGGCGTCCCGCCGACTCCCAGGAGCCGGGCATCACCGCCCGGTTCCTGTCCGGGCTGCCCGAGCGGACCGTGTTCGTGTCCCGGCCCGGTGACGACGGTCGGATCCATGTCGTCGTGCACAACGGCGAACCGCTCACCTGGCTGCTGGCCCCCGGCGAGCAGGACCAGAAGCGGCACGGCGAACTCGAAGTGACCGTGCGCTACGCGCCCGCCGGCGAACCGCCGAGTGTCACCGTCGGGATCGCGTCCGTGCCGGAGCAGGCCGATCGCCATGTCCTGTCGCTCGACTCCGTGCACGACGGGATCGCGGTCGGCAGCTGGGTCGCGATCGAACGCCCCCGCAAGGGCGCCGAGGGTGGCGTCCCCGGCGACGGGAAGCTCGCGTTCGTGACCACCCGGGTGACCGCCGTACGCACCGCCGCGTACACCGACTTCGGCATCACCGGCCGCGGCACCCAGCTGCTCCTCGCCGACGCGTGGCTCGACGAGCACGACGTGCTGCTCTCCACGATCCGGGACACCACCGTGCACGCGGGCGGTGAGGCGCTGCGACTGGCCGACGAGCCGCTCGGCGAGGACGTGCACGGCAACGAGATCGAACTGGCCGAGCTGTACGACGGGCTGCGGCCGGGACGCCATCTGATCGTCTCGGGCGAGCGCACCGACATCCCGGGCGCGGCGGGGGTGCGCGGCACCGAGCTGGCCGTGATCGCGGCGGTGGAGCAGACGTACGACCCGCTGCTGCCCGGCGACCACGTCCATACGAAGCTGACGCTCACCGCGGACCTGGCCTTCCGCTACCGCCGCGACACCGTACGCGTCCAGGGCAATGTGGTCCCGGCGACGCACGGCGAGAGCCGCGACGAGCCGATCGGCAGCGGCGACTCGGGCCGCACCCACCAGACGTTCACGCTCTGGCAGTCGCCGCTGACGTGGCTGCCCGCGGACAATCCGCTGGGGGCGACGCCCACGCTGGAGGTGCGCGTCGACGGGCTGCTGTGGCACGAGGTGGACAGCCTCGCCGGGCGCGGACCGCGCGAGCGCGTGTACGTGTCGGGGACGGACGGGAGCGGGCGTACGACCGTGACGTTCGGCGACGGGGTGCACGGCGCCCGGCTGCCGACCGGGCACGAGAACGTACGGGCCCGGTACCGCTTCGGCACCGGGCGGGCCGCCAATGTCGCGGCGGACCGCGTCACCCAGGCGGTCACCCGGCCGCTGGGCGTCACCGCCGTCACCAACCCGCAGCCCGCCACGGGCGGCGCGGACGCGGACGGCCCGGGGCTGACCCGGCGCACGATCCCGCTCGCGGTCTCCGCGCTCGACCGGCTGGTGTCGGTCAGGGACTACGAGGACTTCGCCCGCTCCCGGGCGGGCATCGGCCGGGCGGCGGCGCGCGAGATCTTCGACGGACGGCGGCGGGTGCTGCACGTGACGGTCGCCGGCGTCGACGACATCGCCATCGGCGACGGCTCCGAGGTGCTGCGCGCGCTGCGCTCCTCGCTCGCCCGGTACGGTGACGCGCGGCTGCCGGTGCGGGTGGACGTGCGCGAGCTGGTGCTGCTGCTTCTGGCGGCGCGGGTGAAGGTGGCCCGCGACCATACGTGGCGGGTCGTCGAGCCACGGCTGCGGCAGGCGCTGCTGCGTGAATTCGGCAGCGGACAACGGGAGTTGGGCACGCCCGCCCGGTTGTCGGACGTGCTGGCGGCGGCCCACGCGGTGCCGGGCGTGGACTACGTGGACGTGGACGTGTTCACCGGGGTGCCCGCGTCCGTCACCACCGACGAGCTGATCGGCCTTGCCGGATCGCTCGACGAGCCGCGTACGGCCGTCCCGGCGCGGCTCGCGGAGTACGACGAGACCGTGCACCGGGTCACCGCCGAGGAGGGCGAGACGCTCACCGGGATCGCCGCCCGGTACGGCGTCGCACTCGCCGAACTGCTGCGGCTGAACCCCGACATCACCGATACCCGGCGGCTGGAGAAGGGCCGGGCGGTGTGCGTCTTCCGGGGCATCCGGCCCGCCCAGCTGGCCCTGCTGTCCCCGCATGTGGCGGACACGCTGATTCTGACGGAGGTCACGTCATGAGCCCCATGAACAGGGAGCCGGACGGGCTCGCCGAGCTGCTCCCGCAGTGGCACCGGCTGCGGGACGCCGAGGGCGGCGAGCCTCTGCGCGCGCTGCTCGCGGTGATCGCCGAGCAGGTCGACCGGGTGCGGGACGGGGTCGAGCAGAGCTACGAGGACTGGTTCGTGGAGACCGCGGCACCGTGGGTGCTGCCGTATCTCGGCGATCTGGTCGGCTACACCCCGCTGCCCGGCTACGAACGCGTACGGACGCAGGGTCTCGGGGACAGCGACGGCGACGACGCGCGCAGCCGGCTCGCCGAGGCCCTCGCGCCGCGCCGGGATGTCGCCGCCACCGTCGCCAACCGGCGGCGCAAGGGCACGTTGGCGCTGCTGGAGGAGCTGTCCGGGTCGGTGGCCGCCTGGCCGGCGCGGGCCGTGGAGTTCTCACGGCTCGTCGCCGGGAACCAGCCGGTGAAGCTGTACGGATCGGGCACCGCCGCCGTGAACGCGCGGCGTCTCGCGCGCGGCCGCCTCGTCGACGTGCGCGAAGGCACGGCGCTGGACCTCGCGGGCGGCCCGTTCGGCGCGGTCGCCCAGTCGGTGAACGTGCGGCGGGCCGGCTCGGCCCGTACGCCGGGGGGCTACTCCCCCGCCGGTGTCGGGCTGTTCGTCTGGCGGCTGAAGCCGTACCACGTGACCCGCGCGCCCGCGTACTGCATCGACCGGGCCCGGAGCCTCTACACCTTCTCCATCCTCGGCAACGACAGCCCGCTGGTGACCAAACCGGTCCCCGAGCCGTCGGCCACGCACATCGCGACGATCGACAACGTCCCCGCGTACATCCGCCGCCGTCAGCTCGCCGACCGGCTCGCGGACTACTACGGGCCCGGCAAGTCCTTCACGATCTGGCGTGACGGGCAGGACGAGCCGGTGCCGCTGTCGGACCTCGTGGTCGCGGATCTGACGGACTGGCGCTACCGGCCGAAGCGCGGGCAGGTCGCCGTCGATCCGGCGCTCGGCCGGATCGCCTTCGGGTCGCGCTCCGCACCGCGGCAGGGCGTGTGGGTGACGTACCACTACGCGTTCTCGGACGACATGGGCGGCGGCGAGTACCCGCGCGAGCGCGATACGCCGCCGGCCGCGAAGGTCTACCGGGTCGGCCCCGGCCAGACCTACCAGCGGATCATGGACGCGTACGGGGACTGGCGGGGCGACCGGCGGGCGGGGTACTGCGGCCCCGACGGCATCATCGAGATCACGCACAGCGGCGCGTACCAGGAGCAGCTGGACTTCGATCTGGATCCCGGCGACCGGCTGGAGTTGCGGGCCGCCGAGGGGACGCGGCCGGTGATCCGGCTGCTCGACTGGTACAGCAACCGGCCCGACGCGCTCAACATCCGCGCACAGGAGGAGTGCGCGGGTGATCCCCCGCGGATCGTGCTCGACGGGCTGCTCATCACCGGGCGCGGTCTGAACGTCACCGGGCCCGTGGGCGCGGTCGTGCTGCGGCACTGCACGCTGGTCCCGGGATGGTCGCTGGAGCCGGAGTGCGACCCGCACTCCCCCGAGGAGCCGAGCCTGGTCCTCGACCGGACCACGGCGTGCGTCGCGATCGAGCGCAGCGTCCTCGGCACGATCGAGGTGATCGGCGACGAGGTCGGCCACGACCCGCTGGAGATCCACATCCGCGACAGCATCCTGGACGCGACCGGCCACGACCGGTCGGCGCTGTCCGCCCCGGACTGCCGCCACGCGCACGCCGTCCTGCACGCGCACCGCACGACCGTCATCGGCGAGGTGCACACGCACGCGGTGCGGATCGCCGAGAACAGCGTCTTCACGGGGCGGCTGCACGTGGCCCGGCGGGGCATCGGCTGTGTGCGGTTCTCGTACGCGCCCCCGGGCTCGCGCACCCCGCGCCGGTACCGCTGCCAACCGGATCCGGCGGGCAGTGAGAACGCGCAGCTGGTGCGCCCGCTGTTCACGAGCGAGCGGTACGGGACGCCCGGGTACGGGCAACTGGCCCACGCCTGCGCCGAGGAGATCCGGCGGGGCGCGGAGGACGCCTCCGAGATGGGCGCCTTCCACGATCTGTACCAGCCGCAGCGCATGGACAGCCTGCGGGCCCGGCTCGCCGAGTACACCCCGGCCGGCACGGACGCCGGGATCATCCCCGTGACCTGATCCCCGTCACCCGATCCCGGTGTCCGACACGACTTCACCGACTTGCCCGACCTTCGAGGGGGACCCCTTACCATGCACGCAGACATCTCCCGCATCACCTTCCGGCCGGAGCGGCACTACGCGGCGGTGATCGCACAGCAGGGCCGCGTCCAGCTCGACGCGGACGCCAACGAGCAGGCGGCGATCCAGCTGGCGCGGGCCCGTACGATCGCCGCGGATCTGATCGGGCGGCACGGCGGCCCGGCCGGCGCGACCGGGTTCGCGGTGGGCTTCGACGGCCGCGGCCAGGACCTCGACGATCTGACGATCGGCGGGGGCCGCTACTACGTGGACGGCATCCTGCTGGACGCGACGCGTCCGCACCCGGGCACGCCGGTGAGCGAGGACGGGCCCGAGGACGCCAAGGACGCCCCGGCTCCCGCGGACCACTGGACGTACTGGGACCAGCCCGACGGGTACCGGGACCCGGAGCGGCCGGGCGACCGGCTGCCCGCCGAACGCCCGTACCTGGCCTATCTGAAGGTATGGGAACGCTCGGTCGGCGCGGCCGAGGACCCCTTCCTGCGGGAGGTGGCGCTGGGGTCCGCGATGCCCGACACGGCGGCCCGGCTGAAGACCGTCTGGCAGGTGCTGCCGCTGCCGGGCGCCGAACTGGACCTGGAGGACGGGGCCGACCGGGACAAGGAAAAGATCCACGCGGCGTTCGCCGAGTGGGCGGCGGAGCAGGCCCCGACCGCGCGGATGGCGGCACGCAGCGAGCGCCCGGAGCGCGCGGACGAGGACCCGTGCCTGGTCAGGCCGGACGCCCGCTACCGGGGCCCGGAGAACCAGCTGTACCGCGTGGAGATCCATGACGGCGGCACGGCCGAGGAAGCGACGTTCAAGTGGTCACGGGAGAACGGCTCGGTCACGTTCGCCGTCGACGGGCTCGACGGGACGTGGGTGGAGCTGGCGTCTCTGGGCAGCGACGACAAGCTCGATCTGAACGTCGGTGACTGGGTCGAGCTCACCGACACGGCCGGTGCCAGCCGCGGTGAGCCGCTGCCGCTGCTGCGCGTGGAGGAGCTCGATCTGCCGGGGCGGCGGGTGCGGCTGTCCGCCGAGCCGGACCCGTCGGTGGGCCGGCGGCCGGAGCTGCACCCGTTCCTGCGGCGCTGGGACCACCGTGGCGGTACCCGGCGCGCCGGCGGTGCCAAGGGCGCGGCGAAGCTGCGGGGTGGTGCGCTGCGGATCGAGGAGGGCGGCTGGCTGCCGCTGGAGGACGGCGTTCTCGTCCACTTCGAGCCCGGCCGGACGTACCGTTCGGGCGACTACTGGATCGTCGCGGCGCGTACGGCGACGGGCGACGTCGAGTGGCCGACGGACGCGGCCCGCCGTCCGCTGCTGCGCGCCCCGCACGGCATCGAGGTCCATTACGCCCCGCTGGCCTGGGTGTTCGGCGAGGGATCGATCTCCGATCTGCGCCTGTCCTTCGGTCCGCTGGCGAGTCCCGTGCCCGCCGCGAGCGAGGAGGATCTGGCGGCGGAGGCCGCGGCCGAGGCGGAGGCCCTGGCCGCCGAGCGGGCGGCGGCCACCGGTTCACCCGGCGGTCAGGGCGACCAGGGACAGCCCGAGAACTGACGACGCACCAGCTGTAGGAAGGAACCACACGATGGCGACACCTCTGTCCGCCTCCGCGCTGCTCAAAGCCCTTCGTGACGAAGGTCTGCACGTCGTCGAGCACCGGAGCTGGCGTACGCACAACCGCAATCACAAGGGCCCCTGGGGCCCGGTGCACGGGGTGATGATCCATCACACCGTGAGCTCCGGCACCCAGCACTCCGTGGAACTCTGCTACAACGGCCACGCCAATCTGCCGGGTCCGCTGTGCCACGGCGTGATCGCCAAGGACGGCTCGGTCCATCTGGTCGGCAACGGACGGACCAACCACGCGGGTCTCGGCGACGACGACGTACTGCGCGCGGTGATCAACGAGACCGCGCTGCCCGCCGACAACGAGGCCAACACCGACGGCAATCGCTACTTCTACGGCTTCGAGTGCGTCAACCTCGGCAACGGCAGCGACCCGTGGCCTGCGGCCCAGCTGGAGGCGATCGAGAAGGCGTCGGCCGCGCTGTGCCGGGCGCACGGCTGGACGTACCGCTCGGTGATCGGGCACAAGGAGTGGCAGCCGGGCAAGCCCGACCCCCGCGGGTTCACGATGGACTCGATGCGGGCCCGGATCAGACAGCGCCTCGGCGGCAGGCCGGACGGCCCGGCCAAGCCGCCCGTACCGCCGAAGCCGTCGTACGAGCCGTTTCCCGGCGCCGCGTTCTTCGCGGCGGGCAGGAACAGCCCGGTCATCACGGCGATGGGCAAGCGGCTGGTGGCGGAGGGATGCGGGCGGTACACGGTCGGCCCCGGCCCGGCCTGGGGCGAGGCCGACCGCAAGTCGTACGCCGCCTGGCAGCGCAAACTCGGCTACTCGGGGAGCGACGCCGACGGCATCCCGGGCAGGACGAGCTGGGACAAGCTGAAGGTCCCGAACGTCTGACCCGCCGGGGTACGGCACCAGCGGCCGGGCCGCCCTCCCCCGCGGGAGGGCGGCCCGGCCGGGACTTCGACGACACGGCCTAGGGTCGGTCCCGCGTCACGGCGAAAGCCGCGTCACGGCGAGAGCGGCCCGCCGGGCTTCGAACCGCTGCCGCAGCTGCGCCCTGCGGAGCTTGCCGATGCCGGTCTTGGGGACGTCCTCCTTGGCGACCGGTACGACGTGGGTGATCTCCACCCCGATTCGGTCGGCCACCTGCCGGCGGATCACGCGCTCCATGGTGGACGGATCCCCCGCGGAGCGCGGATGGAAGAAGACCGCGATCTCCTCGGTCACCCCGTCTCCTGCCGTCACCAGCCCGGCCACGGTGTAGGACGGTTCGACGAAGTCGACCTCCTCCACCGCCGCTTCGATCTCATGGCCGTGGTGGGTCGCTCCGTCGAGCTGGATGACGTCGTCGGCCCGGCCGGTGACGGTGAGGATTCCGTCCCGGATGTAGGCGAGATCGCCGGTTCTGAACCAGCCGTCGGCGGTGAACGACCGCCGGTTCTGCTCGTCGTTGCGGTAGTACCCGGACGTCAGCGTCGCACCGGTGACCTGCAAGTGGGCGGTGACACCTGCCGGGACGACCCGGTCGTGCTCGTCGACGACCCGGACCGAGGTCCCGGGCTGGGGCCGGCCCACCGGGACGTAGCGCTCGTCGCCCGCGCCGATCGCCGAGAACTCGCAGTCGGCGACCCCGGCGGAGGTCTCGGACATCCCCCAGCCCGGGTACATCGCGTCCTGCGGAAGTCCGAAGGGCGCGAGCAGCTCCAGGAAGTGGCGGACCGCGCCGCTGCGGACGGCTTCGCCGCCGTTCATGATGTAGCGCAGGCAGCTGAGGTCCCAGGACTGTTCCTCCAGCCGCCGGGCCTGGTCGTTGACGAGGCCGAAGGCGAAGTTGGGCGCCCATGTGGTGTCCGCGCGGTGCCGGTCCACCGCGGCGAGCCAGCGCAGCGGGTCTTCGAGAACCCACTCGATCCGGGCGTGGACCTGGTGGCAGCCGAGGTACACGTCGCGTGCGTGGAACATGACCAGACCACCCACGTGGTCCAGGGGCATCCAGTTGAAACTACGGGTGTCCTTGCCCAGCCGGTTGACCTGGGCCGTGGCCGCGCTGCGGCTGAGCACGTTGCGATGGCTGAGCACCACGGCCTTGGGCACGCCCGTGCTGCCCGAGGTGAGCAGCAGCACGGCGGGATCGTCGGGGCGCGACCGGTGCCATGCGTGGTCCGGCGCGTGGCGGAGCAGCTGTCCCGTATCGCCCAGCCATGCCTCGCCCCACCGCGCCGAGGCGCTGACCGCCGGGGCGATCTCCTGCCCGGCGCCGGTGATCACTCGGGGTCGGCCGTATCCGTTCCAGACGCGTTCCAGCAGGTCAGGAGCGGCGCCGGCGCTGACGGGCAGGGGGACGAAGCCGCCGAGGACGCAGGCCCAGAACGTGGCCAGCAGCTCCGGGTCGTCCGCCACCTGGATGACGACCGTCTCGCCGGGGAGCGCGCCCGAGGCGCGGATGCCGACGAGGATGCGCGCGGCGTCGTCCAGGAGCCGCGGGTAGGTGCGTGTGTCCTCGGTGCCGTCCGCCCGGAGGAACCGGACACCTTCGCGGTGTCCGTCCCTGGCCGCGCGTACGAGCGTCTCGCCGAGGTTCGCCGCGTTCGACCGCGGTGCCGGGCCGCCGTCGAGGAACGAGATCGCGGTGTCCGTCATGCCGTGCCCGCCTCCTTCGCCGCCGCGGTGGCCGTTTCCGTCGTCGCGGTCGCCTCTGTCGCTGTCGCTGTCGCCACGAACACCAGCGGGCCGCGCCCGTGCCCGGGGGCGGCTTCCTTGTGGAAGCCGCCGTACTCGGCGGTGATGGTCAGGCCCGCTTCGGCGAGGAGCTCGCGCACCTCCGGCCCGGTGAGGACCGCCTGGTCGAAGAAGTTGTCGTACATGGCCACATGGCCGTCGGCCTCACGCACGAGGAGGGTCTCCTCGTTGCGCCAGTTCGCCGTGTGCGGATGGATCGACTGGCGGGCGAGCCGGGTGATGAGCACGCCGTCGCCTCGATGGTGGCCGACCGTGTGCGGTTGATAGCTGTCCACGAAGTTCAGCAGGTGGCCGAACTCCAGGACGACGTGGCCGCCGGGCAGCAGGAGTTCCCGTATCTTCCTCAGCACCGGCCGCAGTTGCGCCCGCCGCAGGTAATTGAGCGTCATGAACAGGCTGTAGACGAGATCGAACCGTTCCTGCGTGGTGAAGTCCTCCACGCTGCCGTGGACATAGGAGATGCCCTCTCCGCCGGCACTCCGCGCGAAGTCGATGAAACTCCCGCTCCGGTCCACGCCCACGCCCGGGAATCCCCGCGCGCCCAGGGCCCGGAGGTTGGCGCCCGTACCGCAGCCGAGATCGAGCACGCGTCCGCCGACCGAGGCGTGCGCGGCGAGGAATTCCGTTTCCGCCGCGAGGTTCCGGAAGTCCTTGCGCATGACCTCGTAATATTTTCCCGGGAACTCAAAGCTTGTCATTGCGTCACCCTTTTCCCATGCATCACATAACTCCATGGCTCATTACCCCCGTTTTCGGAACTCCCGGGGCGTGATCCCGTACCGGTCCCGGAAGAGTCGACTGAAGTGGGAGGCTCCGTAGAATCCCGATCGCTCACCGATCAGGGCGATCGGCAGATGATCGAGCCCAGGGTCGGACAATTCTGCTTTACAACGGGCCAGCCGCTCGTCCCGAATCCACCGGGCCGGGCTGGTGCCGTACTCGTGGAATATCTTCTGCAAGTAGCGCAGCGAGACCTTGTAACGCCGTGCGACGGTCATCGGGGTGAGACCGGGATCGGCCAGCCGCTCACGGACGAAGGACTGCACGTTCAGCATCAACGCCTGTTTGCCCACATCGGATTCATCAGCCACCGACCGTATCCGCTCCGCGAAGAGAGCGGCCGCGAGGCCCGCGACGCTGTCACCGAGGAGATCGATCGCCGTTTCGACCTCCTCGCCGTGCCGTTCGAGGCCGACCAGGAGTCTGGACATCAGCGCCCCGAGCCCCTGGGACCCGTGCCAGGGCTTCGCGGTCAGCGGTTCGGTGCCCTGTGACGTGAGTCCGATCAAGCGGTGCGGCAGCAGCAGTGCCACCATGCGGAAACGCTCGGGCATGACGACCTTGTAGGGCCGCGTGCTGTCGTAGCAGATCAGCTGAGAACCGCGGGCCACTCCGTGCCGGCCGTCCTGGAACACCCAGGCCTCACCGGCCAGCAGCCGGCACACCCTCAGGTATTCGCCGTCGGTCCTCTCGATGAGCCGACCCGGTCGGATCATTTCCCGCGGCCCGCCTTCAAGAAGGCAGACGCGGACTTCACCGAATTGCCTGCTCGCTGTATTTCCTTCGAGATCCCCGTCGTGATCGCGAACGATTTGCAGGCCGCCGCGGGTCGGCACATCAATGACATCGGCATACGGCATCGACTCAATCCCGTCTATCAAAATCTCACGAGCGGCCCCGCCTCATCCGAAGGCGGACCCCTCACATCCGCCAGCCATAACAACACACCCCCATCCTCGTTTCCTAGACCGATCGGAAGCTCCGATTGCTGGTTTCCCATCCATCGTTGACTTTCGCCTTCACAGGTGTCCAGGAAGGTTTAGCCGCCGAAGTCGAACGAAGTTCGGCAGGTTCCTGTGATGAATGCGTCACTGTCCGTCGCACACTCCAGCCGTATTCCGTGAGCCGCTGGATCATGCGGACGGCCGGGCCCGGTGCGACCATGAGCTCGACCAGACCGCCGTGTTCGCCCGGTGAGTGGTCGATGGACACGTCCTCGACGTTGACGCCCAGCTCGGCCACCGTCGCCAGCAGCCGGGCCAGCTCGCCCGGCTGGTCGCCGATGAGGACCTGGACGGGCGTGCACGTGGCCGGCGGCTTCCCGGGCTTGCCCGGGACGCGGCCCCGGCCCTTGATGCCGCGCCGCAGGAGATCGGTGACGAAGGCCGTGCCCCGCGCCCGCTCGTCGGCGCCGCCGGCGGCCAGGCCGCGCAGCGCGGTCACCGCCGCCGTGATGTCCTCGGCCAGTTCCCCGAGGACATCGGCGATCGCCGTGGCGTTCGCCTCGAGGATGCCGGCCCACAGTCCGGGGTCGCCCCCGGCGATGCGGATGACGTCGCGCAGGCCCTGACCGGCGAGCCGGGGGGAGTCCTCCGGCATGTGCTGCAGCCGGGCCGCCATCAGGGCGGAGAGTACGTGCGGGGTGTGGGAGACCAGCGCCACCGCCCGGTCGTGGGCGCCGCTGTCCATGACCACCGGGACGGCACCGCACAACGCGACGAGTTCCAGCGCCCGGTTGAGGGTCTCCTTCGTGGTGTCCGCCGTGGGGGTGAGGACCCAGGACCGGTCCTCGAACAGCGTGGCCGAGGCGGCCAGCGGGCCGGAGACCTCGCGTCCCGCCATCGGGTGCCCGCCGATGTAGCAGGACGGGTCGGCGACCGTGCGGACGTCCCGCTCGGGCCCGGCCTTGACGCTGGCCACGTCCGTGTAGTGGCGGGCCAGCCCGTTCGCCTGCTGCTTGGCCAGGACCTCACCGATCAGGGCGGGCGGGACGGCCAGCACGGCCATGTCGACCGGGTCCGCGGGCGCGCCGACCGTACCCGCGCCGAGGGCGGCGGCCGTGCGGGCCGCCGACTCCTGAGCGTCGATCAGGTGGACGTGCACGCCCCGGCGGGAGAGGGCGAGGGCCACCGAGGTCCCGATCAGGCCGGTGCCCACGACGGCTGCCGTGCGGATCACCGGGCCACTCCGGAGGTCTGCTCGTCCAGCAGGTCGGGCTGCTCGGCGACGATCTCCTCCCAGAGCAGCTGGAAGCTGAACCAGCCGAGCTGCGCGTCGCCGAAGCCGTCGCCGGCCGCGGTGGCCTGCTCGTGCGTGAACGTCTTCGGAGTGCCGGCGGCCCGGGCGAGCAGCTGGACCTGGGCGCAGCTGTCGTAGGTGAAGAACCAGTGCACGGCCTCGTCCAGCGAGCCGCCGACCGTGATCAGCCCGTGGTGGCGCAGCAGGATGGCGCGGTTGTCGCCGAGCTGCTCCGCGATGTCCCGGCCCTGTTCGAGGGAGACGGAGGGGCCTTCGTACTCCTCGTAGAGGACCTGTCGGCCGTAGAAGGCGGCGGACTCCTGGTCGATGGGCTCCAGCAGCCGGCCGAGGGCGCCGAGGGCGCGCGAGTGTGCGGTGTGGCCGTGGGCCGCCGCGGTCGCACCGGGCTGGAGTTCATGGATCTGCGAGTGGATGACGAAGGCGCTGGGGTTGACCCGGTGCCTGCCGTGGACGACCCGGCCGGTGGAGTCCACGCAGATCAGATCGGCCACGCGGACGTGCTTGAAGGAGATTCCGAAGGGGTTGACCCAGAACTGGTCCGGATACTCCGGGTCGCGGACGGAGATGTGCCCGGATATCCCTTCTCCGAAGCCGTACTTGCCGAAGAGCCGCAGTGCCGCGGCGAGGCGCTGTTTACGGTGGCGCCGCGCCTCCTCGGGGTCGGCGAACGCCGGCTCACCGGGGATCGGCAGACCGGTCGCGGTGTCCGCGAGGTACTCGGCGCGCGGTGCGGGGGTCGTGATGCTCATGGTGGTTCCGTTCCTCTCGAGGTGTGGTCCGGACCGGTGTTCAGGCGGTCAGCAGGACCTCTTCGGATGCGGGGCGGGCGGTCCGCCCGGTCGCGGCGTGCCGGAGGATGGCGGCGACGATGTCCTCGCTGCGGTCCACCAGGGACGGGATGCCGAAGGTGAAGAAGAGCGCTCCGGCCGCGATGTTGCCGAGCCCGTACAGGCGCGGATCCGGTACGCCGTCGGCGGTCAGCCGGCTGGTGGACCGGACGAGGTCGAGGCCGCCGTGGGGATGACGGCTGGCGGCGCGGCCTCGTGTCAGTGAGGTCACCAGGGGCAGCGCCCCGGTCGGGATACGGCCTTCGGAGGCGTTCACGGCGTTGATCACCTTGTCCGGTCCGAGGGTCGTTCCGTCGGAGGTGACCACGTCGAAGCCGGCGTCCGCGCGTGCGGAGACGCGCTGCACTCCGGAGCGGATGACCAGCCGGCCCTCGTCGGCGAGGCCGAGCAGTACGGCCGCGCTGCTCGGTGGCATGGGGCAGCACAGGCTCATGATCGTGCGGTAGTGGTCACGGAGGATCAGCGCTCTGTCCCGTTCCCGTAGCAGGGGCCAGATGTCGGGGCCGGTCTCGGGCACCGCGCGCTGCAGGACGCGCAGCCCCAGATCCGCCGAGCCGACCGCGTCGAGCTGGCGCCGCAGCCGGTCCACCGGGGGCTCCTGGTCGGCGTGGAGGATCTCGGAGAGGACCGCGTCGACGTCGGCGCCCGCCTCCCGGAGCTCGGCCCGTACGAGCCCGGCGACGTCGTCGAGCGTGACGGTGCGCCGGCGGCGGGCGAGGGACCGCATCCGTGCCGGGGTGACGTGCCGCAATTCGAAGTGGGCCGGCCGTTGCCGGACGGCGGGCAGGACGCCGCGCCGGGAGAGCAGGCTGATCCGGCCCCGATGGCCCTGGGCGGCGAGCGCGAGGATGATGTCGACCGCGGTCAGGCCGCTGCCGATGACGGCTACGTGGTCCCGCTCCCGTATCTCCTGGAGCGTGCGCGACACCGGGTAGGGGTCCGCCACGAAACCCGGTGCCCGGGCGAGCCCGTAGACGTCCTTGGGGCTGTCGCCGCCCACGCACAGGACGACGTAGTCGAAGGCGCGTGCACTGCCGTTCCCGGTCCTCAGGAGCACCCGGTCGGCGGCTCTGCGTGCGGCGGTGACGGCCGCTCCGACGAGGTCGACCCGCCAGCCCTGTGCGCGCAGTTCGCCGAGTGCGGCGTGGGCGGCCTGCTCCAGGTACTCGCCGTACACGGTCCGGGGCGCGAACCGGGCTCCGGACCAGGGGTCGACGCCGTGTCCGGGAGCGCCTCCCACGAGGCGGTCCCGGGTGTCCAGCCAGCGCTCGAAGTGGCCGGTGTCGCCGACCCGTACGGACATGTCGTCGGGGGTGGCGTTGACCTTGATGGTCTCGGTGTCGGCCTGGTACGCGCGGCCTCGCCACAGGTGGGGCGACGGCTCGAAGACCGTGATGCTGCCCGGTTCGCCCTGTGCGCGGGCCAGCGCGTCGATCAGGCAGACCGCGGCCGCGCCGCCTCCGACGACACCGATCGATGGTCCGGTCATGTGTCAGTCACCCGTCGACGTGCGCATCCGGTGGAACCCGCCCTGCACGAAGATCAGGGGTGAGCCCGAGCCGCGTACACCGAGTCCGACCACGTCGCCGATGACCATGACGTGATCGCCGGTGACGAGGTGGTCCCGGTACCGGCACTCCATCCAGGCCAGGCCGTCGAGGAGCTGGGCGCCGGTCTGTGTGCCGGTCTCGGTGGGAAGGCCGCCCAGCGCCCGCCGCCTCTCCTGCTCGGGGCCGGCGAAGATCCGGGCCAGGTCCGCCGCGTCGGCGTCGAGGATGGACGTCGCCCACACCCGGGAATCCATCAGGTCCGCGAGGAATCCGGAGTCGCCGCGGATGCTCAGCGACACGAGCGGCGGATCCAGCGATACGGAGGTGAGGGAGTTCGCGGTGATGGCGTTGTGCCGTCGCCCCGAACTCGCGTCGAAGAAGGTGGTCACGATGCATACCCCGGTGGCGAAATTGCGCATGACCGTGCGCAGGTCGCTCTGTGCATTCACAGCGGCCGAAGTCCGGTCCGCTGTCGATGCCTCGCTCTTCATTGATCGGTCCTCTCCGGGAGCTTTTCCCCCACACTAGGCAGCATCAGCGCGTGGCATTTGCCGGGCCGCGCACAGCCATTGGCCCGTATACGCCTGACCGAGGAATTGACCCACAAAGAAGAAGACCGGGACCGATCCGCACCCGAAGGGGCGGATCGGTCCCGGTCGGTGGGACCGGCGAAGGTACTACCGGCGGCTCTTCAACGGCGTCACGGTCGCCGGGGCGCTCGGCCGCCGACGCCGCGCCGAGGCGCGCAGCGCGGCGACGAGCGTGGCGATCATGGTGATGACGGAGATCCCGGTCACCACATAGAGGCCGTTGTGATAGCCGGACAGCGTTTCGGCCGTGCTCGCTCCGCCGGTGTCGTCCACCGACATCGTCGCGGTCACCACGGCGAGCACGATGGCCGCACCGACCTGGTAACCGGTCTGGAGCACGCCCGCCGCCGCGCCCTGCTCCGATTCGTCCACACCCGTGGTCGCCTGGACGTTGGCGGCGGGGAAGGAGAAGGGGAAGGCGATACCGATGAGCAGAATGCTGGGCAGGATCACCCAGACGTAGGAGGACGTCTCGTCAATACGCAGGAAAAGAAGGTAGGAAGCGGTGTAGGCGACAAATCCTGCGAAGATCATCCACTGGATGCCGAAACGCGCGATGAGTTTTCCGGCCCGTGGTGCGATCGTCGCGATGAGCAGACCGATCGGCAGGAACGCCAGGGCCATTTCCAGTGGGGACCAATTCCGCAGGGACTGCAGATAAAGGCCGCCGATGAACTGGAAGCTCATGTACGTGCCGAGGATCGACGCGGCCACCAGGCTCGCCCCGACCAGTGCGCGGTTGCGCAGCAGGCCGAGCCGCAGCAGGGGGTGCGGCGTCCGGCGCTCGATGCCGACGAAGGCGGCGAGGAGTACCGCCGCGACGGCGAACAGCAGCAGGGTCCGCGGCGCGGCCCAGCCCTGGTTGGGCGCCTCGACGATGGCGTAGACGAGGATCAGCATCGCGGCGGTGACGGTGATGGCGCCGGCCACGTCGAGCTTGCGCTCGCCCCGGGCCGCCGCGTCGTCACGCGGCACCAGCGCCAGGGCACCGACGAACGCGATGAGCGCCACGGCGACCGGGAGCAGGAAGGTCCAGCGCCAGTTGATCTCGGTGAGCGCACCGCCGACGATGACACCGGTGGAGTACCCGGCCGCGCCGCAGGCGGTGTAGATGCCGAGCGCGCGGTTGCGCTGGGCGCCTTCGGGGAAGCTGGTGACGATGATCGAGAGGCTGGCCGGGGCGGTGAACGCCGCGCCGATACCCATCACGAACCGCGCCGCGATCACGATCAGGCCGTCATCGGTGAGGCCGCCGATGAGCGATCCGACGGCGAAGATCCCCACGCCGATCAGGAACATCCGGCGGCGGCCCAGCAGGTCCGCCATGCGTCCGCCGAGCAGCAGAAAGCCGCCGAATCCGAGGACGTAGGAGCTGACGACCCATTGGACCGACTCGGTGGTCATGCCGAGGTCCGCCTGGATCGGCGGTACGGCGATGCCGACCATGATGTTGTCGAGTGCGTCCAGGAAGAACGCGGCGCAGACACTGACGAGCAGTCCCCACTGGCGTAATCCCCAGGATGTCCGCGTTCCGTCCGCCTGCCTGTCGGCTTCGGTCACCGTCTCGGCTGTGACTTCGTTCGAAGTTGCCATCAACTTTCCTGTTTCCCTAGTCGCGTGCCGGTCGTTCAGGCTGCGTCGGTCAACCCCTGAGCCCGAGCGGGAACGGCGCCTGCGGCGTCCCGCCCAGCAGATGGGCTCCCGCGGACTGCACGATCTGTTCCTGCGCGAGAATGTGCTGGCACATGGTGTGGAGATCGCGAACCCAGCGATCCAGAGGGGATGTCCGGTAGATCGAGGCGGTGCCGACGAGGTCGGCGAGCCGGGTGACGATCGACCGGGCCGTACGGAAGGCGTTGACCCGGGCCAGGGCCGCCGAGACCTGCTGGTCGGGTGTCGGCCGGGCGCCGGACACCAGTCGGTCCCACAGTTCGTCGAGGGTTCCGTAGACGGCGTAGCGGGCGGCGGCGAGTTCCATCTCGGCCTCGCCGATGGCTGTCTGGACCCGGTAACTGTCCTGCCAGGCAAGGCCCGTGGTCTTCTCCACGCGGTCGGCCGCCAGCGCACGCACATGGTCGAGTGCCGCGCGCGCGACGCCGAGCGGTACGCCGGGGACATTGCTGAGGAAGGCGTCGGGGGCGGAGTACGGCCCCGAGCCGCGCGGCCGGGTGAAGTCGAACGACCGCTCCTCGGGCACGAACAGGTCGGTGGCCCGGTAGTCCATGCTGCCGCTGCCGGCCAGCCCGGTGGTGTGCCAGGTGTCGACGAGCTCGAAGTCCTCGCGACGGGCCATCATCAGCCGCCAGTTCACCGGCGCCCCGTCCGGACCCGGCTCGGGCTCGCCGTCCCTGTGGACGATGCAGCCGCCGACGACCCAGTCGGCGTGCGACACTCCGCTGCCGAACGGCCAGCGGCCGGTGACGCGGTAGCCGCCGGGCACCCGCTCGGCACGGCCGGTCGGGAAGATCAGGCCGGCGGTGATCGCGTCCTTGTCGGACCGCATCCCCTCGGCGACCCGCTCGTCCAGGTACCCCGCGTAGATCCAGGTGTCCATGCCGATCATCGCGCACCAGCCCGCGGCGGCGTCGCCGTACGAGAGCGACTCGATCACTTCGCACTGCTGCGCGAAGGTGAGTTCCGGCCCTCCCCAGGCCTTGGGCAGGGCCACCCGGAACGCGCCCGTGTCGCGCAGCAGCCGGGCGACGTCGTCGGGCAGGCGGCGGGTCCGCTCGATCTCCTCGGAGCGCTCGCGCAGCAGCGGGGCGGCCGCCCGGACGCGCGCCAGGATCTCTTCGGCGGTGACGGGGCCGTGGTCCTGCGCTGCCGTGATGTCCAAGGTCTCCGAAACGGTCACGGGAAGTTCTCCTCTACCTGTGCGGCCCATGGGACGCGGTGATGTGCGGTGCAGAGCCCTCCTGACGGGCGTTCTCACGGTATGAACAGGGCCGCCTCATCTCTCGCGTGAATACGCACGCGATCTGACACGTTCGCACCCGACGGACTAACCAACGTCAATGACGTTAGAGGTTAGCCGCCTTCGGGCGCAACCAGTCACATTCCCGTGACGGGTTAGAAGCGGCATGCGTGCGGGACCGGTCCGCATCGGACCGGTCCCTCGGTACCCGTGGCGCGTAAGGGGAGCTCAGCGGGTGGTGAAGCCGCCGTTCACGAAGAAGACCTGCCCGTTGGCCCACCAGCCGTCGGTCAGCAGGAACTTCACCCACGGCACGATGTACTCGATCTTCGTCAGATCGCCGTTCATCGACTGGGCCTTGAGATACGCGACCGAGTCGTCGGTCTCGGCCGGGTAGAAGAACGCCGTGTCCATGGGGCCCGGGGCGATCGCGTTGACGGAGATGTTCCGGCCGAACAGCTCCTTCGACAGCGCCCGGGTGAAGTCCTCGACCGGCGCCTTGCTGCCCGCGTAGACGGAGTACAGCGGGGTGTAGGCGGCGAGGAGCGAGGTGACGATGGTCAGGATCTTGCCGCCGTCCTCGATCCGCTTGGCGGCCTCCTTCATCACGAGGAACGCGGCTTTGGAATTGACCGCGAACATACGGTCGTACTCCTCGGGCGTGACCTCGGTGACGGGCTTCTTGATCACCATGCCGGCGGTGTTGACGCTCACGTCCAGCCGGCCGAAGCGGCCCACGACCTCGTCGAGTACGCGCTCGACCTGATCGGGCCGGGTGAGGTCGCCCTGGAGGGCGAACGCCTCACCTCCCGAGGAGGTGATGTCGCTGACCACCGACTCCGCCTTGGCAGCCGACGATTCGCTGTTGTAGTGCACGGCGACACGCGCGCCCTCGGCCGCGATGGTGCGGCTGATCAGCGCACCGAGGTTGCGCGATGCGCCGCCCACGAATGCCGCCTTGCCCTGCAGAGTGCTCTCCGGACGGCTTGCCATGGTGCGTTCCCTTTCGGTCGTAGGGGCGGACACCCCCTGAAGCCCCCGGGCACGCGCGCGCAAAGTCATCACCACGTTCGGGCAGCGCGGCGTGCCGCGCAACACGAGGCCTCCGAGTGGTGGGCTCGCCACCCTGAGGGAAACTGGGAACATGCGAGGCTGCGGCGCAGACGAGGCCGGCGGCTGGGCTCCGGTCGTGGTCGACGCACGGGGCGTGGTGACCGAATGGAGCCCCGAGGCCGAGCGGCTGCTCGGCCACCCGGCCGACCAGGTCCTCGGGCGCCCGGCGGCCCAGTTGCTGGCCGGGGCCCACGAGGTGGCCGAGGCGGCCTCCGCCGCCCCCGCTCCCGACGGCGCGGCGGTCCTCGTACGGCATCGCGACGGCCACCTGCTGCCCTGCCGGCTGGCGATCCGCCCCGAGGCCGCGAGCGGCACGCGGACGCGCTGGGAGGTGCTGCTCGCCCCGGCGGACACGGCGCCGCCGCAGCCGGAACTCGACCGGGCGCTCCTGGAGGCCCTGTTCACCCAGTCCCCCGTGGGCCTGTTCCTGCTCGATCCGGGTCTGCGTCTGGTCCGGTTCAACGCCGCCGGCGAAGGCATGCACGGCGTCTCGCCCACCGAGGCACTCGGGAAACGGCCCTCGGAGGCCTGGCCCGGCTTCAGCGCGGACGTGGCGGAACGCGTCATGGGGCAGGTGCTCGCCTCGGGCCTGCCGGTGCTCCGCTTCGAGAAGCGCGGACGGCCTCCGGGCGATCCCGGCCGCGAGCACGTCTACTCGGGCTCCGCCTTCCGCCTCGAGGACGACGACGGCCGGGTCCTGGGCGTCGCCGAAGCCGTCGTCGATGTCACCGACCTCCACCTGGCGCGGGAGCGGCTGGCCCTGCTCGCCGAAGGCGGTGCCCGGATCGGATCCACCCTCGATGTGATGCGTACGGCGCAGGAGTTGGCGGAGGTCGCGGTGGAGCGGCTGGCCGACAGCGTCGCGATCGAGGTCCTCGAGCCGGTCCTCGCCGGCGAGGACCTCTCCCCCGGCCCCGTACCCCCCGGGACCGTGCTGCGACGCGCGGCCTCCGGTTCCCGCCGCCGCGACGGACCGCCCGGCGCGATCGAGGTCGGTGAGGTGAGTACGTACCCACAGGCCGCCCCCGCCTCCGCGGTGCTCGCCGACCTCCGGCCGCGCCTGGTCGGCTCGCTGCGGGCCGACAGCGACTGGGTGACCCGCGACCCGGTCCGCGGCCCGCGGATGCTGGACGAGCGCGTGCACTCGCTCATGGTCGTCCCACTGGTGGCCCAGGACCGCGCCCTGGGACTCGTCACCTTCTACCGCTGGGGCGAGGGCGGGGCCTTCCGCCAGGACGATCTGACCCTGGCCGCGGAACTGACCCGCCGCACGGCCGTCTGCCTGGACAACGCGCACCGGTACCTGCGCGAGCGCAACGCCCTCGTGGCGCTCCAGCGCAGCCTGCTTCCCGGTGAACTGCCCCATCATCACGGGATGGAGGTGGCCCACGAGTACGTGCACGCCGGCGCCGGCGGCGACTGGGTCGACGTCATACCTCTGTCGGGCGCCCGGCTGGCGCTCGTGGCCGGCAGCGTACCCGGACGCGGTATCCGCACCGCCGCCGCCATGGGACGGCTCCGCGCGGCCGTGCACACGCTGTCGGACCTCGACCTGGAGCCCGACGAACTGCTCGCCCGGCTCGACGACCTGGTACGCCGGCTCGACGCGGGCGACCGCCCCGAGGGCACCGGGACGCCGTCCTCGGGCGGGGAGGCCGGGGCCACCTGCCTGTACCTGGTCTACGACCCCGTCTCCCAGCGCTGCTCCCTGGCCAGTGCCGGCCACCCCGGCCCGGCCGTCGCCCACCCGGACGGGACGGCGAGCATCCTCGACGTCCCCACCGCCGCCGCGCTCGGCCGCCCCGGACCGCCGTTCGGGAAGGCCGAGACCGTACTGCCCGAGAACTCGACGCTCGCGCTCTACACGCCCGGACTCCTCCAGGCCCGACCCGACGCCGCGGCAGGCGCCCTGCTCCCTGACCTCCTCGCCCGCGCCCCCGGCTCCGTCCGTGAGGCGTGCCGCATGCTGTCCGAGGCGCTGCTCCCCGCCGATCCGGGCGACGACGCCGCGGTGCTCGTGGCTCGTACGCACGCTCTCGGGCCCGGCCGGGTCGCGTCCTGGGACCTGCCGAGCGACCCGGCCGTCGTCTCCACGGCCCGCTCGCTCGTCACCCGGCAGCTCGCCCTGTGGGCCCTGGACGAGGCGTCGTTCGCCACCGAACTCATCGCCAGCGAGCTCGTCACCAACGCCATCCGCTACGCCAAGGCCCCGATACACCTACGCCTGATCCGCGACCAGGTCCTGACCTGCGAGGTCTCCGACGGCAGCAGCACGTCCCCCCGGCTGCGCCATGCCCGCACCACCGACGAGGGCGGCCGGGGGCTGCTGCTCGTCGCCCAGTGCTCCGAGCGCTGGGGGACCCGCTACACGCCGGACGGCAAGACCATCTGGGCCGAGCAGCACGTCAGCTGACACACGACCGGACGACTCCTGCGACGCCGGCGATCCGTGCGTCCCCAACGACCGCCCGACCGCCCGATCGGCGGATCGCGGCGAGCCGGGCCCCGAGCGGCCGACCTAGCATGCCGTATGTGCCGGCAAACCCGGGAAGATTCGAAGGCCCCCGCGTCCAGAGCCTGCTGAAGACGGCCGAGGACGTCATCCACGTGATCGTCGCGGTTCTCCTCGTCCTGCTCGCGGCGCTGCTGCTCGTCGGGGTCGTCAGCGATGTCGTGGACGCGATCAAGGGGCCGTACCAGGAACACACCATCGTGCTGTCCGCACTGGACAACAGCCTGGTCCTGTTCATCGTGGCGGAGCTCGTGCACACCGTCCGCCTCACCATCAGGGACCAGACGCTGAACGCCGAGCCGTTCCTCGTCGTCGGTCTGATCGCGGGCATCCGGAAGGTGCTCATCGTGACGGCCGAGACGGAGAGGTCCTTCACGTGGGCCGTCCAGGGAATCGAGCTGCTCGTCCTGGCGGCGCTGATCCTCGTGATGGCCGTGGCCGTGTACATGTGGCGGCGCTCGACGCGGCCCGGGGATTTCCTCCCCGCGCTCCCCGCGAAGGACGTGCGGCCCGGCTGACGGGCCCGCTGTCCGCGTCACACCAGCTCGGCGAAGGTCTCCACGGCCTGGGTCCGCCCGGTGACGATGATGATGTCGCCGAGCTCTACGACCGTCTCGGCCGTGGCGTACGTGAAGTCCTCGCCCGCTCGCTTGATGCCGACCACCGTGATGCCGTACCTCGCCCGGACCCTGAGCTCCCCCAGGGGACGTCCCGTCGCGGAAGCCGGCACGACGGTCTTGGCCAGGGCGTAGTCGTCGTCGAACTCGATGAAGTCGAGCATCCGCCCGGTGACCAGGTGGGCCACCCGCTCCCCCATGTCGTGCTCGGGCAGCACCACATGGTGCGCGCCGACCCGCTCCAGGATCCTGCCGTGCAGGCGGCTGTCCGCCTTGGCCCAGATGTGCGCGACGCCCACGTCGGCGAGGTTGGACGTGACGAGGATGCTGGCTTCCAGATCGTCGCCGATCCCCACGACGGCCCGGGGGAACTCGGCCACCCCGAGCTGCGCCAGCACCTCGGGGTCGGTGCAGTCGGCGGCGGCCACGTGTGTCAGTTCGTCCCGCATCCGCTGCACCAGGGTGGCGTCGGAATCCACCCCCAGCACGTCCCAGCCCCTGCGCATCAGTTCGGCGGCGAGGGAGCTCCCGAAACGCCCCAGCCCGATCACCGCGACCCGGTAGTCGGCCGGCCCGCCGGGGGTGCCGGGGGTGTCTTTGCGGGACGGACGGCGAAGGCGGCGCGTGCCGCGCCGCAGGTGTTCCACGTACCTAGCCAATGACGGGTCGCTCCTCGGGCAGCTGGTAGCGGCGGCCGCGCTCACGCAGCGCGAGCGCCGAGCCCAGGGTGATCGGGCCGATGCGGCCGATGAACATCAGGACGATCAGGACGAGTTGTCCGGCCACCGGCAGATCACCGGTGATGCCCGTGGTCAGCCCACAAGTGCCGAACGCCGAAGTCGTCTCGAAGAGCACCGCCTGCGGCGACGCGTCACTGATCGTCAGCAGAACGATGCTGGCGAGCATCACCGCGCCCACACCGAGCAGCGCGACGGTCAGCGCCTGGCGCACGACGTAGGGCGTGATCCGGCGTCCCATCACCTCCACCGCGGTGTCACCGCGCGCCTCGGCGATGATCGCCGCGGCCAGCACGGCGAACGTGGTGACCTTGATCCCGCCCGCGGTGCTCGCGCTGCCGCCGCCGATGAACATCAGCACGGTGGTCCCGAGCAGGGTCGCGGGCTCCATCTCGGCGACGTGCACGCTGTTGAAGCCCGCCGTGCGGGCGGTGACGGCGTTGAAGAAGCCGTTGGTGAGTTTGTCCGGCCAGTCGAGCGGTCCGAGCGTACCCGGGTTGGTCCACTCCAGCAGGCAGGTGAACACGCCTCCGGCGGCGAGCAGGAAAGCGGTGGTGAGGAGGGTGAGCCGGGTGTGGAGCGACCACCGGCGGGCCGACCGTACGAACGTGCTGGCGCGTCTGCTGCGCAGCAGTTCGAGCAGCACCGGGAACCCGATGCCGCCGAGGATGCAGGCCACGGCGATCGGCAGCATGACCCAGGCGTCGGAGGCGTAGCCGACGAGATTGTCGGGGCGCAGCCCGAAGCCGGCGTTGTTGAACGCCGAGACCGAGTGGAACAGCCCGTGGTACACCGCTTCCACGAGGGGCTGCCCGTAGCCGAGGCGGAAGCGCAGCGCCAGCCACGCGGCGATGGTGAGTTCCACCGCGGCGGTGATGCGGGCGACGCCGATCAGGATTCTGCGGACGTCTCCGATGCCGAGGCTCTGTGTCTCCTCCTGGGCGGTCAGCTGCATGCTCAGCCGGAGCCGGCCGGAGACGAGCAGCCCGAGGAGAGAGGCGAACGTCATGATGCCGAAACCGCCGAACTGGACCAGGCCCAGGACGACGATCTCGCCGAAGGTGCTCCAGTGGCTGCCGGTGTCGACGACGGACAGCCCGCCGGACATCGCGCCGGTCGCGGTGAACAGGGCGGTCTCGGCATTCGTCGCCTGTCCGCTCTGCGCCGACACGGGGAGGACGAGCAGCGCGGTGCCGAGCGCGATGACCACGGCGAACGCGCCGACCACCACCCGCGCGGGATGGGCCAGCAGCGCTGCCCACCGCGTGCGGTCCATACCGCGTCCCCGTCCCTTCGTCGCCGGCTCCGCCATCAAAATAGTGGCGATGGGCAACAAAGGCCGTGTACGACTCTTTTACGGCAACCCGCACGCCGGACCCGCGCCGGTCCGTCCCCGCCGGCGAGGCGCACAGCCACGGGGCGGTGTATCCAGTACTCATGGGATCTGTCCGGCCGCACCGAGGTGGTAGCTGGTCATGGGAGCCACGCCATGCCCTGCTGGCGGTCCCTCTCGCGCTGATCGCGATCGTCACCGTCGTCGACATCCTGGCGCCGCCCGAGGTCCATCTCGGCCCGTTCCTGGTCGCGGCTCCCGCCGTGACGGCGTCCTTCGCCGGGCCCCGGACGACCGCAATCATCGGTGCGATAGCCGTGCTCGCGCAGGCGGTGGTCGCCGTGGTGCGCACCAGCCTCACCGACCTGAATCACACCTTCCAGATCATCGCCCTGATCCTGATCTCGGTGGCCGTCACCTTCTTCGCCCATCTCCGGGACCGGCACGAGAGGGAGCTGTCCCAGCTGCGCTCCGTCGCCAGGGCGGCGCAGGAAGTGGTGCTGCGGCCGCTCCCCCGCAGGATCGGCACGCTGCGGATCGCCTCCGTCTACCTCGCCGCCGAAGCCGAGGCGCAGATCGGCGGCGACCTGTACGCCGCCGCCCGTACGGCCCGCGGCACCCGGCTCATCATCGGGGACGTACGCGGCAAGGGCCTGGAGGCGATCGGAGACGCCGCGCTCGTACTCGGTGCCTTCCGGGCCGCCGCCCACCGGCAGGCCGAGCTGCCGGCCCTGGTGGCCTATCTCGAGGGAACCGTTTCCTCGGACCTGGACGATCCCACGGTCTCCGGCCAGGACACGACGGAGGAGTACAGCGAGGGCTTCGTCACCGCGGCCGTTCTCGACGTGCCGGACGACGCCTCGGCCGTACAGGTGATCAACTGCGGGCACCCGCCGCCGCTGCTCCTGCGCGACGGCCACGTCACCGCACTCGAAGTGCGCCGCCCGGCACCGCCGCTGGGGCTCACCGGATTCGTCGACTCCGGCATCACGGCGGAAACCTTCGCCTTCGAGACCGACGACATCGTCCTGCTCTACACAGACGGCGTCATCGAGGCCCGCGACGGCAGCGGTGCCTTCTATCCCTTGATGGAACGGGTGACCACCTGGTCCTGCAAGAGCCCTCAGGCCCTCCTGCGCCATCTGTGCGACGACCTGCTGCGCCATGCCGGCGGGCATCTGGGCGACGACGCCGCGATGGTGGCGATCGAACGTGTGCCCGTGGGGCCGGATCCCGTCACGGCGGGAGGGCCGGACACCGCCTAGGGCTGCGGCGTGACGGCCCGCAGCGCGGCGCTGCGCGCGCCGCCCTGCCACTCGAGGAAGACGACGGTGGCGTCGTCGGACAGGCTGTCGCGGTGATGCTGCACGACGGCACGCATGAGGCGGCGCAGGGTCTCGGGCACGGGCAGCCCGTCGGCGTGATGGCGGACGATGAAGTCGACGAACTGGGCGAGGCCGAACTGCAGCCCTCCCGCGTCGCGGGCCTCGGTGATGCCATCGGTGTAGAGCAGCAGCCGGTCCTCGGGTTCCAGCTGCTCGTGGCAGAGGGTGAGGGGTACGTTCAGCTCGGTCCCCATGGGGTGCGAGGGCGGGCAGTCCAGGGTGGTGGTCCAGCGTCCGCCGCGGATGAGTACGGGCGGCAGGTGCCCGCAGTTGACCCAGGTGAGCCGGCCGCTGTGGGTGTCGAGATCGGCCAGGATCCCCGTGGTGTAGCGGGTGTGATCGAACTGCTTGAGCAAGGTGCTCTCGATCGCCCTGGCCGTAGTGACCAGGTCGTGGCCCTCGCGGCGGTGGGAGCGGCACGTCGCCACGGCGAGGTTCGCCGTGAGCCCCGCGGCACTGTCGTGGCCCATGGCATCGAAGATGGCCAGGTGGGCGATGTCGCCGGCGAGGGCGTAGTCGAAGGCGTCGCCCGCGACCTCGTAGGCGGGCTCCATCGCGGCGGCGATCACCACACGGTCGTTCGCGAAGGCCGGCGGGGGCATGAGCTTCCACTGCATCTCCGCGGCCACGTGCATGGGCTCGGTCCGCACCAGGCGGGCGTGTGAATCGCTGGACGAGCGCTTGCTGACGAGCAGCAGTCCGGTGAGCGACGCCAGATGTCCGAGTGCTTCGATCGCGTTCCCGTTCTCCTCCGCGTCATCGGCGAGGTCGGCGCGCAGCACACCCAGGCGCTCGATTCCGTGCAGCACCGGCACCCAGTACCGCCGGCGGTGGCCGTCGGTGCGGCGTGCCCCGGCGATCATCCGGGTCTCGCGGTACGCGGCCCCCGCCAGGGTGCCGTCGACGGAATACTCCTCGCCGCCCATGCCCGCGTCGGGCCCGCGGCCGGTCAGCTCCCGGAGCAGCTGCTGGCGCAGATCGACGAGGTACAGGCGGGCGTTCTCGAGCCCGGCCATGGCCGCGTGGTCGGCGATCACCGCCGGCAGCTGCTCGATGCCCGCCAGGTGTCCCGCCTCCAGCAGCCCTCCGAGCATCCGGGCAACACGTTCCGGACCGTCCATCGCACCCATCCGTCCCGCGGCAGGAAGGCCGAGTTCAGCGTATGACGGGCGGCGGAACCGGGCGAGCCGGCGCCAGGGCCTGTCCGGCGGATCAGATGGGATCCGCGAGCGCTCGCCGAAGCCGACGGACGGCCTGACCGGAAAGGGGGGGACGAGGCCGGCACAGCCGCCGGCACGGCCCGGGGGTTCACCGGATGCGACAGCAGTCGCTACCAGCGGTACCAGCGTCCCCCGCCGCCCGCCGGGCGGATGGCGAAGCCGAGCAGCCAGACGACCAGCAGGAGGATGGCGATCCACCACAGGACGTCGAGGGCGAAGCCCGCTCCGAAGAGGATCAGTACGAGAAGCAGTACGAGTAGCAGGGGAACCATCTGAATCAGCCTCCGTGGGGCGTGTGCCCTGGTTTGGCTCTGCCACACACCGGGAATCGGCCGTATCCGGCATGCGCGCGTGGGTCCGTTCGCGTGGCGGGGGCGATCAGCCAGGTGAAGCATGAGGTCGGGGTTCCCGCGTGCGGGAGCCCCGAGCGATCAGGAGGAGACATGCATGCCGAGGCCCTCACGATCTACCTGAACGACCACCTGGCGGGCGCCACGACGGGCGTGGAGCTGTCGCGGAGAATCGCGCGAGCGCACCGCTCGTCAGGGCGTGCCGCGACGCTGCGTTCCCTCGCCGAGGACATCTCCCAGGACCGCCAGACCCTCCTGGACCTCATGGACGCGCTGGACGTGACCCCGCAGCGGTACAAGATCTGCGCCGGCTGGATGGCCGAGAAGGCCGCCCGGCTCAAGCCCAACGGTCGTCTCCGCCACCGGTCGGGGCTGAGCTCGCTCATCGAACTGGAAACCCTGCGGATCGGTATCCAGGGCAAATTCCAGCTGTGGCGGGCGCTGATGCCCGTAGCCGCCGAGCTCGACCGCCTCGACACGGCCCGCCTGCGGAAACTCATGGACCGCGCCCGGGACCAGATGGCCACGGTCGACGCGCTGCACGGCGCCGCGGCCACGGCGGTCCTGAGCCCCAGGACCGCTCGGCCCGGCGCGCCGGTGCCCGGATAGCCGCCGCGCACCGGGCCGTGGTCCGACGCCGCGGTCCGCGGCCGGGTCCTGCGCCGTGGCCGCCGTTCGGCTCACGAAAGGCGTCCCTTCCCGTGAATGCCGGACACCTCGCGAGCGAGGTACGTGGCGCAGGGGTACGGCGTCTCGACAGAGGACGCACCCGGAACCCACGAGGAGATCGGCCATGTACGCAGCAATCCGGCGGTACGAAGGGGTGACCGATCCGGCCGAGGCGGCACGCCTCGTGAAAGAGGGGTTCGTGCCGCTCATGCGCCAGGTCCCCGGCTTCGTCGCCTACTACTGGATCGATGCCGGGGACGGCGTGATGGTCTCGACCAGCGTCTTCCAGGACCGCGGCGGCGCCGAGGAGTCGATCGCGCGGGCGTCGGACTTCGTACGGGACCATCTCGCGTCCCTGCTCCCCAACCCTCCCCAGGTCGTCGCCGGAGAAGTGGTGGCTTCCGCGTAGCACGGGGCGGACATCACGGACCGGGTGCGCGGACGGTCACTCCGTCACCGGCCCGCACCCGGGGCGTCGCACGCGGCGCGGCTACTCGAACCGCGCCGTGTCGCCCGCCCCTCGCCGTACGATCTCCGGGCCGCCGCCGGAGAAGTCGATGACCGTGGTCGGCTCGGTGCCGCAGTCACCCGAGTCGAGCACGAGGTCCACCACGTGGTCGAGCCGTTCCTTGATCTCCCAGCCCTGAGTCAACGGCTCGTCCTCGTCGGGCAGCAGCAGCGTGCTCGAGAGCAGCGGCTCGCCGAGCTCGGCGACCAGGGCCTGGGCGACGGCGTGGTCGGGGATCCGGACTCCGACGGTCTTCTTCTTCGGGTGCAGCAGCTGGCGCGGCACCTCCTTGGTCGCGGGGAGGATGAAGGTGTAGCTGCCCGGCGTCGCTGCCTTGACCGCGCGGAACACGTCGTTGTCGATCTGCACGAACTGGCCCAGCTGCGCGAAGTTCTGGCACACCAGGGTGAAGTGGTGACGGTCGTCGAGATTCCGGATCGACCGGATCCGCTCGATGCCGTCGCGGCTCCCCAGCTGGCATCCCAGTGCGAAGCAGGAGTCCGTCGGATACGCGACGAGCGCGCCGGATCGGATACTTTCCGCCACGGTGCCGATGGTGCGCGGCTGCGGATTCTCGGGGTGCACGTCGAAGTACTTCGCCATCCGCCGAGTCTAGCCTCCGGCCCGGCCCGTCCACGGGCCCTGAGCAGCGCGGTGTCACACTTGCCGCATGGCCACTGTCAACGGAGTGCCCGCGGCGATCGAGGACGTACAGGCGCTCGCCCTGACGAACTACGGACACTTCACGACCATGCGCGTGGAGAACGGGGCGGTGCGCGGGCTCTCGTTGCACCTCGACCGCCTGGTCCGGGACTGCGACACCGTGTTCGGGGCGGAGCTCGATCCCGACCGGGTCCTGCACTGCGTCCGGCGGGAAGTCGCCGGGCGCGCCGGTGTGTTCACCGTGCGCGTCACCGTCTTCGATCCGGCGCTGGACATGCTGAGACCCGCCCTGAAGGCCGACCCGCACATTCTCGTCACGACCCGTGCCGCGGGCGCGCTGTCGCCGCCCCCGTTCAAGGTGTCGTGCGTTCCCTTCCACCGCGACACCGCCGCGGTGAAGCATGTCGCGCTGTTCGGTCAGCTCAGGGTGCGGCGTCAGGCGCAACTCGCCGGTTTCGACGACGCCCTGCTCATCGAGCCCGACGGCCGGATCTCGGAGGGCACCACGTGGAACGTCGGCTTCGTCGACGAGGCCGGCACGGTGGTGTGGCCGGAGGCCGACGTGCTGCCGGGTGTGACCATGCGACTGCTCCAGGCGGCCCACGGGCCCAGTGCCACCCGCCCGGTGCGGTTCGGTGAACTCCCGTCCATGCAGGCCGCTTTCGCCACGAACACCTCGATCGGTGTCCGTACACTGAGCGCCGTCGACGAGGTGACGTTCCCGGTCGACGAGCCCGTGCTCGCCGCGCTGCGTGAGGCGTATGCGGCCGTTCCGCCCGAACGCCTTGGTTAGGATCCCGGCACCGCACCGCACCGCACCGCACCGGACTTGATGTCATCGGCAACTTCCTCCTGAAAGGCCGCATGTGACTACCCAGATCGAAACGTTCGAGTTTCAGGTCGAGGCGCGCCAGCTCCTGCAGTTGATGATCCACTCCATCTACTCGAACAAGGACGTGTTCCTGAGGGAGCTCATTTCCAACGCCAGTGACGCCTTGGACAAGTTGCGGCTGGAAGCGCTCCGTGACACGGACCTGGATGTGGACACCTCCGACCTCCACATCCGACTCGACGTCGACAAGGAGCGTCGCACGCTCACCGTGCGCGACAACGGCATCGGCATGTCGCACGACGACGTCGTACAGCTCATCGGCACGATCGCGAATTCCGGCACGGCGAAATTCCTCCAGGAATTGAAGGAGATGAAGGACGCCGCGCCGTCGCACGACCTCATCGGGCAGTTCGGCGTCGGTTTCTACTCGACCTTCATGGTGGCCGACGAGGTCACGCTGCTGACGCGCCGCGCGGGCGAGAACGAGGGCACGCGCTGGGTCTCCAGCGGCGCGGGCACGTACACGATCGAGCAGGTCGACGACGCTCCGCAGGGCACTGCCGTCACCCTGCGGCTCAAGCCGGAGGACACCGAGGACCATCTCTTCGACTACACGTCCCCCGCGAAGCTAAGAGAGATCGTCAAGCGGTACTCGGACTTCATCACCTGGCCGGTCAAGATGGCCGTCGAGCCCACGGGTGACGACTCCGACGGCACGCCCGGCGTCGATACGGTCAACTCGATGAAGGCGTTGTGGGCCCGGTCGAGGGACGAGGTCACCGACGACGAATACCACGAGTTCTACAAGCACATCAGCCACGACTGGAACGACCCTCTCGAAACCGTGCGCATGCAGGCGGAAGGGACGTTCGAGTATCAGGCCCTGCTGTTCGTCCCCTCGCAGGCGCCCCACGACCTGTTCACACGGGAGCGCAGGCGAGGTGTCCAGCTCTATGTGAAGCGCGTGTTCATCATGGACGACTGCGAAGCGCTCATGCCGGAATACCTGCGCTTCGTCAAGGGAGTCGTCGACGCCCAGGATCTGTCGCTGAACGTGTCGCGGGAAGCGCTCCAGCAGGATCGCCAGATCCAGCTGATGCGCCGGCGGCTGACGAAGAAGATGCTCTCGACGGTGAAGGACATGATGTCCGGCGACGCCGAGCGCTACGACACGTTCTGGAAGGCGTTCGGTCCCGTCCTCAAGGAAGGGCTCCTCAGCGACTCGGAGAACCGCGACGCGATCCTCGGTGTCTCCTCGTTCGCCTCGACCGCCGATCAGGAGAAGCCGACCACTCTGCGGCAGTACGTGGACCGGATGAAGGACGGCCAGGAGCACATCTACTACATGACGGGCGAGTCGCGCTCGATCATCGAGAGCTCGCCCCATATGGAAGCCTTCCGGGCCAAGGGGCTCGAGGTCCTGGTGCTCACCGATCCGGTCGACGAGGTCTGGGTCGGCCATGTCCCCGACTTCGACGGCAGGCAGCTGCGGTCGATCGCCAAGGGGGAGGTCGACCTCGCGACCGGGGACGAGAAGGAGAAGGACGGGACGGAGCGCGAGCAGCAGCGGCAGGATTTCGCCGCGCTGCTGGCGTGGATGACCGAGCAGCTCGGCGAGAACGTGAAGGAAGTACGGCTCTCTTCGCGGCTCACCGTCTCACCGGCCTGCATGGTCGCCGACACGCACGACGTCACCCCGGCGCTGGCGAACATGTACCGGGCCATGGGGCAGGAGGTGCCGCACTTCAAGCGCATCCTCGAGCTCAATCCCGCGCACCCGCTGGTCATGGGGCTGCGGAAGGCCCACGACAAGGGTGAGGACCTGTCAGGACTCACGGAGACGGCGGAGCTCGTCCACGGGATGGCCCTCCTCGCCGAGGGCGGCGAGTTGAGCGATCCGTCGCGCTTCATCAAGCTCCTGGCAGACCGTCTGGAGCGCACGGTCTGAACCGGTCCGAGAGGTGATCAGCGGGGGGCCGCCGCATCGTCGGCCCCCCGCGGGCCCGGCCCCGGGCCTGGTCACGGCCCCTTGCTCTGGTCCCGGCCGGGCGACGGCACGGGCAGGGCGATCGCGGTCAGCAGCAGGTTCCGCCGTGCCGTCCAGTTGCCGGTGAAGCCGGTCAGTCGTATGCCTGCCACGTCGGGTCCCGGGACCAGCAGGCGGGCGTGGAACGTACCCGCCTGCGGATCGACGGTCACGAGCGCGTCCTCGAAGCCCAGCCAGCGGCCGGTGAGCGGGAACCACGCCTTGTAGACGCTCTCCTTGGCGCTGAACACCAGGCGGTCCCAGCACACATCGGGCCGCCGCGGCGCCATACCGGACAGCCACCGGCGTTCTTCGGGGAGCGTGACCAGATCCAGTGTTCCGGCGTTCGGCATCGGCTCGTTGGGCTCCGCGTCGATTCCGATGGACACCATGTCCTCGGCGCGCGCCACGGCCGCTGCCCGGTATCCGGCGCAGTGCGTCATGCTGCCCACGATCCCGTGCGGCCATCGGGGCGCGCCTCGCTCACCCCGCAGGATGGGCGCGGGCGGTACGCCCAGCCGGGCGAGCGCGGCGCGGGCGCAGCCGCGTACGGTCGCGAACTCCCTGCGGCGCTGTTCCACGCTGGTCGCGATCAGCGCCTTCTCCTCCTCGTACAGCTCGGAGTCGGCCACGTCGTCGAACGTCTCCTCGACCGCGACGGCCGCAGGCAGCAGTTCCTCGAGCATGAGACGTCCCTGTGCCTTCCGTCAGCCGGTCACGGGGCGGGGGGAGACGCGTTCCCTGATGGCCGCGAGGACGGCGGCCTGTTCCCGTTCGAGGTAGAAGTGCCCGCCGGGAAGGACCTTCAGGTCGAAGCCGGCGGTGGTGTGGTCCGCCCAGCCGCGCACGTCGTCGACCCGGGCCCTGGGGTCGTTGTCGCCCACGACGGCGAGTACCGGGCAGGTCAGCTTGGCCGGGGTGTCGCGGCGGTACGTCGCGACCGCCCGGTAGTCGCCGCGGACGGTCGGCAGGATCATCTGCCGCAGTTCGTCGTCGGCGAGCAGGCCGGAGGCGGTGCCGCCGAGTTCCTCCAGCAGGGCCACGAGGTCGTCGTCCGTGCACGCGTGGACGTCCTCCTCGCTGTGCAGGTGCGGGGCGCGCCGTCCGGAGACGATCAGTGCGGTGAGCTCGACTCCACGTGACTGGAGCCGGTCCGCCACCTCGAAGGCGACCAGCGAGCCCATGCTGTGCCCGAACAGGGCCAGGGGCCGGTCGTCGCGCGACGCGGCCGACCGGACGGTGATCCGGTCGGCGATCCGGTCGGCCAGGACGTTGATGTCCGTGATGAGCGGCTCCGTGTGGCGATCCTGACGGCCGGGGTACTGGACGGCCAGCACATCGATGTCCGGTGCGAGGGCTCGCGCCATCGGAAAGTAGTACGCGGCCGACCCGCCTGCGTGCGGCAGGCAGACGAGGCGTACGGACGCGCCGGGTGCCGGGTGGAAGTTCCGCAGCCAGAGCTGGTCGTCGGAGTGAGAAGTCATCGGTCCCCCAGGGCCTTTCACGCTTACGGTCGTGCGTACCGCCCGCTCGGCGGGCTCACGCGGGTGCGGAACACATCGGCACCGTGATCTTGCCTCGCGGATCGGGCACGTGTCCACGGTCCACTGAACCGACTCCGTCGAGCGCCGAGGGCCTCAAGGGAGCGGGAAGACCTGCGGCCGTGGCGGCACCGGCACACACCCGTCGTCGGCCGGCGCCGTCGACCGGTTGGCCTCCCGCACGGCGCGCCCTCGGCCGTGCGGGAGGGGACCGGTGGAGGATCGGTGGGGCGACGGCCGGGGGACGAGCTGTTCGGTACGGCCGGCGCTGGGAGAGAGGTTCCGGCAGCGACATGAACAGGCACCCGGGCGGCGAAGACAGTGACGGCGGTGAGGCGCGTCGCGGCGGCCACTACGGCGAGGCGGTGTTCAGGCCGGAGCAGGCGGGCGAGGACGACCGTATCGACCTCGGCGCGCTCGCCTACGACGACGTCACCCTGTCGCGTCTGATGGCGCTGGGGGCCGGGCCCGGCTGGCGCTGCCTCGACATGGGCGCGGGAACCGGCTCGGTCGCTCGCCTCCTCCTGGGCCGGGCCGGCGTCACCTCCGTACTCGCCGTCGACCGCGACGTGCGCTTCCTCACCGCCCACCCCGTGCCGGGGCTCACCACGCTCGAGGCGGACATCACCGACCCGGACTTCCTGCCCGGCCGATTCCAACTGGTCCACGCCCGGTTCGTGCTCATGCACCTGCGCTCCTGGCAGCAGATGATCGGCAGGCTCGGCTCCCTGGTCGCTCCCGGCGGCGTACTGGTCCTGAGCGATGCCGTCGACCTGACCACCGCCACGGCCCCCACCACGCCGTACACCCGGGTGATGCGCGCGATGTGGCGAGGGCTGCGGGACACCATCGGCACCGACATCTCCTGGGTGCCGGACTACCCCCGGCTCCTGCGGGCCGCGGGCCTCACGTCCGTGGCGGCCGAGATCCATGTCCCTCCGCTGCTGCCCGGCAGCGCCATCAGCCGGTTCTGGGCGGACACATGGGACCGCGCACGCGAGGCGATGGCGGCCACGGGCCTGGTCGACGACGCGACGATCGACGCGGCGATCCGCTACCTGGACTCGCCCGACTGCGCCGCCCTCTCGCCGGGCATGATCACCGCCTGGGGCATGAAGGCCCCCGGGCCCGGGGGCCCGGCGCCGGGCTGACGGACCGGACCTCGCCCGAACGGCTCACCAGCGCACGACCCGCCGAGTGGCGTCGGCTCAGGCTGAGGAGGTGAGCACCACTCCGCCCGACGCCCATGACGGCCGCTCCGCCCGGTTCTCCCGGTTCTCCCGCGCCAGGCATCCCTTCCGTGCGAGGCGATTCGACTCGGCGCATCTGTGGGTCACCACGGCGACCGGCCTGGTCGCCCTGGCCATCTCGCTCTACAACCTCGCGGAGCTGCAGCGGAAGCCGGACATCGACGTCACCCTGCCTCACATCATCCGCATCGCCCAGGGCAAGGACGTGTGGCTCTACCTTCAGCCGACCATGTCCACCCGGGTCAGGACCCAGGACGTCGAGGTGGTCATGAAGGCGGAACTTCGACTGCGGCCCACCGGCGCGATCGCCAAGTCCGACGAGCCGGAGTTCTTCTGGGACGAGACGGGCTCCTGGACCTACGACTTCGGTAAGAACTCCATCTTCTACCGGCGTGACGCCGACCCCGTGCCGCTGCTCGTCAGCCAGGACAAGCCCCAGCAACCGACGATCCTGTTCAACGCGATCGGGTGGAACTTCCGGCCCGGGCGGTACGAAGGATCGCTGAATCTGCACCGGGCGAGCGAGTCCGAGCCCTTGGTCTCCCGGTTCTGTCTGGAGGTTTCCAAGGAGTCGGTGAAGCGGTTCCGCAGCGCCGGGCAGCGAAAACAATTCAGCTTCCGTGACGATGTTCCCGGCTCCGCCGGCGGGTCGCGAAGCCCTGGTTGCTACCGTCTCTCGCCCGTTTAGGGCCGCGCCGTGGTCAGGCCCCTTTGGTCACCGCCCGTCTCCGGGCCGGGGCCCGGCGTCGCAGCGAAGTGTGCGCGCAGGGCGGCCAGCACGGCTCCGGGCTGCTCGACGGGCGCGAGGTGCGCGGCGTCCGCCAGTTCGATGAGGTCCGCGCCCGGCACGGCGTCGGCGATCTCCCGGGCGTGCTCGGGCGGTGTGGCGGGGTCCTGCCGGCCGGCGACGACGAGGGTGCGCGCGGTGATCGACGGCAGTTCGTCGCGCAGGTCGACGACGGCGAGTGCGTCGCAGCAGGCGGCGTAGGCGTCCGGGTCGGCCCTGCGGAGATCGTCGATGAGGCGGGGCTCGGAGAAGCCGGGGGTGAACCATCGGGCGGGCGCGGCGTCGGCGAGCGCGCCCGTGCCCGACTCACGTACCAGAGCGGCCCGTTCACGCCAGGGCCCGGCCGGGCCGAAGTGCGCGGAGGAGCAGATCACGGCGAGCCGGTCGATCCGGTCCGGGTGGCGCGCGGCCAGCCACAGGCCGACCGCGCCGCCGAGCGACACCCCGGCGTAGTGGAAACGGTCCAGACCGAGCGAGTCGGCCAGGTCCAGAACCAGCGCGCCGAGGTCGTCGACGGTGGCACCAGGGCCGATCAGACCGGCGGGTGATCCGCCCTGTCCCGGCAGGTCCCAGCGGACGGTACGGAAGGCCGGACTCAGCTCGGGCGCGACCGCGTCCCACACGGCGGTCGAGGTGCCCAGGGAGGGCGCGAGGAGCAGGGCGGGCCCGGTGGCGGGGCCCTCGCAGCGGTGGTGCAGCGTATCGGTCATGGCCTGCGCAATCGTGGCTCAGTACCGGCTGAGGGCGCGGTCGGTGAGCGCCCCGGCGGCGCCGGTGTAGTGGGTGGGGTCGGTGAGGGCGTCCAGGTCGAGATCCTTCAGGGCGGGGTCCACGGCCAGGGCATCGGCCAGGACGCCGGCCGGTCCGGCGCCCGTCGTACGGGCCGTGCGTGCCGCGTCCGTCAGCAGCCGCGTGGCGCGCTCGCGGTCCGTTCGGGCGGCGAGCAGCGCGGTCAGCCGTTCCGAGACGATCAGCCCCCCGGTCAGGTCCAGGTGCTCACGCATCCGCGCGGGGTGCACCCGCAGGCCTGTGACCAGTTCCGCCGCGTCCCGGGCCGCTCCCCCGACCTGCCGGAGCAGGTCCCGCAGGGGCTCCCACTCCGCGTGCCACGCTCCGGCGGGCCGCTCGTCCTCGGCCGCGACGGCGCCGTACAGCACGGCGGCCGCCGCCGGCGCCCTGCGCGCGGCGGCGGCGATGAGCGTGGCCCGTACCGGATTCGCCTTGTGCGGCATGGCGGACGACCCTCCACCGCTGCCCTCGCTCAGCTCACCGATCTCGGTACGGGAGAGTACGAGCACGTCGGCGGCGAGCTTCCCGAGCGCTCCCGCGGTGAAGGCGAGCGCACCGGCCAGGTCGGCGACGGGGGTGCGCAGGGTGTGCCAGGGCAGGGCGGGTTCGGCGAGGGCGAGTTCGCGGGCGTACGCGCTGACGAGCCGTACGCCGGTACCGGCCGCCTCCGCGTACGCGTCGAAGGCCGCCAGTGTGCCTGCCGCGCCGCCCAGTTGGACGGGCAGTGAGTCCCGTACGGCCGTCAGCCGGTCACGCGCGTCCAGTACCAGGCTCCGCCAGCCCGCCGCCTTCAGCCCGAAGGTCGTCGGGACGGCGTGCTGGGTGAGGGTGCGGCCCGGCATGGGGGTGTCACGGTGCTCCGCGGCGAGACGGGCCAGGGCGTGGGCCGTACGGTCCAGGTCGTCGAGGACCGGTGCCGCCGTCCGGGCGGCGACCAGCATCGCCGCCGTGTCGAGGATGTCCTGGCTGGTGGCCCCGCGATGGACGTACGGCGCGTACGCCTCGGGCAGCGCGGCCGTGAGATCGGCGACCAGGGGGATGACCGGGTTGCCGCCACGGCGTGCCCGCAGCGCCAGGTCGCGCAGGTCGAACCGGTCGGCGCGGGCGGCGCCGGTGACGGCGTCGGCGGCCTGCGCGGGAGCCAGGCCGAGCGCGGCCTGGGCCCGGGTGAGTGCGGCCTCGGCATCCAGCATCGCCTGAAGGAACGCGACGTCGGAGGTGGCGGCCTCGGCGACCGACCCGGCCCGGCCGGGGGCGAGCAGTCCGACGTCGCGACCGTCGTAGGGTGCGGCGGATCCGTCGTCGTACGGTGCGGCGGCACCGGCGTCACGGGCCCTGCACGGCCCGGCGGAACCGGCGTCGTCTCTCATACGAACTCCAGGAACACGGTCTCCGCCTCGCCCTGCAGCCGGATGTCGAAGCGATAGCCCGCTCGCGGCTCCGCGGCCGCCACCAGCGTCGCGCGCCGCTCGGGCGGGAGCGAGGCCAGCAGCGGGTCGGCGGCCAACGTGTCGCCCGGCTCGGGCAGATAGACCCGGGTGAACAGGTGGTGGAGCAGGCCTCTGGCAAAGACGCAGACGCTGAGGTACGGGGCGTTGCCGCCACGGGCGCCGGGGCGCAGCGTGCGTACCGACCAGTGGCCGTCCGAGTCGGTGGGGACGCGGCAGAAGCCGGTGAAGTCGCCGACCGGGCCGGCGAAGCCGCCGGTCACCGGGTCGCGGCGCAACGATCCTGCGGCACTGGGCAGTTGACCTTCGGGGCCGGGGCCCCAGAACTCCAGGAGCGCGTCAGGGACGGGCGCGCCCCTCCCGTCCGACACGCGGCCGTGGACGGTGATCGCGTCGGGATGGCCTGCCGGGGCCGTCTCCGCGCCGCCGGGGAACGGCAGGGCGTATCCGTAGAAGGGCCCCACGGTGTGGGAGGGCGTGGGAAGCACAGGGGAGGTCGGGGTCGTGGAGGTCGTGGAGGTCGTCATATCAGCGGCCTTCCTCGATCCAGGTGGCGGCGGGACCGTCGAGCACGATGTCCCAACGGTAGCCGAGGGACCGTTCCGGCTTCGACAGGTCGTGGTCGTACGCGGCGACCAGCCGCCCGCGCGCGGCGTCGTCGGTGACGGACTGGAGGATGGGGTCGTGGGCGAGGAGCGGGTCGCCCGGGAAGTACATCTGCGTGATCAGCCGCTGAGTGAAGGCGGCTCCGAAGAACGAGAAGTGGATGTGCGCGGGCCGCCAGGCGTTGGTGTGGTTCCGCCACGGATAGGCGCCGGGCTTGATCGTGGTGAAGGTGTAGCCGCCGTCGTCGCCGGTCAACGTCCTTCCCGCACCGGTGAAGTGGGGGTCGAGCGGCGCGGGGTGCTGATCGTGCCCGTGGGCGTACCGGCCGGATGCGTTGGCCTGCCAGATCTCGATCAGCTGGCCCCGGACGGGCCGGCCGGCACGGTCGAGGACCCGGCCGCTGACTGTGATCCGCTCGCCGAGCGGCTCGCCGTGGTGGTGACGGGTGAGGTCGTTGTCGAGCTCGGTGATGTCGGTTTCACCGAAGGCGGGCGAGGCCAGCTCGACGGCCTCGGGGTTCTGGCGTGCCCCGAGGGAAACCAGGGCCTGCTTGGGGTGACGCAGCGCGCTGGAGCGGTACGGGGCGTAGTCCCGCGCCGGGTGATGGGCGCGCGGGGCTCCTGCCGCGACGGACTTCTCGTACGCCTCGCGCAGCCGCTCCATCTCGCGGTCGATGTCGTTCTGAGTGGGTGTCATGAGCCGGTGAACTCCCCTGTCCTGGAGCCTGTCCGGTGGATCAGGCCGGACCGCGGCCTGATGAGCGGGCTCCTTCCGCGATGATCAGCTTCGCCGCCGTCCGCGACACGATCTCGTCGGCCGATACGCCCGGCGCGCGCTCCACCAGCACCAGCCCCTCCTCGGTGACGTCCAGTACGCCGAGGTCCGTGATGATCCGGTCGACGCAGCGGCGGCCGGTGAGCGGCAGGTCGCACTCCTCGACGATCTTCGGGCTGCCGTCCTTGGTGGTGTGGGTCATCGTCACGATGACCCGGCGCGCCCCCCGCACGAGGTCCATGGCGCCGCCGATGCCGGTGACCAGCTTGCCGGGGACGGCCCAGTTGGCCAGGTCGCCGGAGGCCGAGACCTGCATGGCACCGAGTACGGCGACATCGATGTGGCCGCCGCGGATCATCCCGAAGGACAGCGCCGAGTCGAAGAAGGAGGCGCCGGGCAGCACGGTGACGGTCTCCTTGCCCGCGTTGATCAGGTCGGGGTCGACCTCGTCCTCGTAGGGGAAGGGACCAGTGCCGAGGATGCCGTTCTCCGATTCGAGGACGACGTGCACGCCCTCGGGGAGGTGGCCCGGGATCAGGGTCGGCAGTCCGATGCCGAGGTTGACGTACTCGCCGTCGCGCAGTTGGGCGGCCGCGCGGGCAGCCATGTCGTCCCGGCTCCAGCTCATCGGGTCGTCCTCTTCTCGATCCGCTTGTCGGCGGCCTGCTCCGGCGTGAGCGCGACGACCCGCTGAACGAAGATGCCCGGCAGATGGACGTGGTCGGGGTCGATCTCGCCGGGCTCGACCAGCTCCTCCACCTCGGCGACGGTGATCCTGCCCGCCATGGCCGCCAGGGGGTTGAAGTTCCGGGCGGCTTTGGCGAAGACGAGGTTGCCGTGCCGGTCGCCCTTCGCGGCCCGTACGAGCGCGAAGTCGGTGCGTATCCCCCGCTCGAGGACGTACTCCTCACCGTCGAACTCCCTTACCTCCTTGGGTGGTGAGGCCAGCGCGACCGCCCCCTGCCCGTCGTACCGCCAGGGCAGCCCGCCCTCGGCGACCTGGGTGCCGACCCCGGCCGGGGTGTAGAAGGCGGGGATGCCGCAGCCGCCCGCGCGCAGCCGCTCGGCAAGCGTGCCCTGCGGGATCAGTTCGACTTCCAGTTCACCGGCGAGGTACTGGCGGGCGAACTCCTTGTTGGCGCCGATGTAGGAGCCGGTGACGCGGGCGATCCGGCCGGCGGCGAGCAGGACGGCCAGACCGGAGTCCATCGCGCCGCAGTTGTTCGACACGATGCCGAGGCCGCGGGCCCCGGTCGCGTACACCGCCTGGATCAGCACGTTCGGCACTCCGCCGAGACCGAAACCGCCGACCGCGAGCGACGTGCCGTCGCGGACACCGGCCACGGCCTCGGCGGCCGAGGAGACCACTTTGTCCATCCGTCCGCTCCTCCCTCTCCCCCGAGATACTCAGTACACTGACTATCTGTTGCAGGGCTGGAAGCGTGACATCATGGCAGTTCCGGGTCAAGACCCTCAGTGCAAGGACGATCTGCCGAAAGGACGTACCGTGCCCGCGCTCGACCTCGGCACCCATCCCGGCCATCTGGCCCGGCGCCTCCAGCAGGCGCATACCCTGCTGTGGAGCACGCTCGTCTCGGAGGAGGTCACCTCCCCGCAGTTCGCCGTGCTCAACACCCTGGTCGGCGAGGACGGTCTGGACCAGCGCACCGTGGGCGAGCGGGTCGGTCTCGACCGGTCCACCATCGCCGAGGTGGTCCGCCGCCTGGTCGGCCGCGGCCTGGTCGACAAGGTCCGCGACGCGAAGGACGGTCGCCGGTCCGTCCTTCGCGCCACCGAGAAGGGCGCGCGGGTGCACCGCAAGCTGTCCGGCCGGACCGCTCGCATGAACCAGATCTTCCTCGCGCCGCTGGACCCCCAGGAGCAGTCCACGTTCCTGGAGTTGCTGCGGCGGGTCGCCGACGCGGCCGAGGGGCTGCGCAACCCCACCGTGCATCGACGCCGGCACTGAGCAGCGGAGTGGCGCTCAGCCCCCTCGCACCGAGCGCCGTCACGGCCACGGCGAGCGCCGATCCGGCGTGGTCGACGGCGTCGTCCTCGGCGAGGGTCACGACGACGGCGGTCAGCGCGATCGCACCAGCCGTACGGGCGCTTGCTCAGGACACGAGGGGCTGCTCCTCCAGTTCGGTCAGCCTCACGGTGCACAAGCCGCCGCGCTCGGTCTTCACGTCCGTCACCTTGAGCTGCGTGCCCGGCGCGAGGATGAACTCCTCCTCGTCCGTGAACGCCGAGAAGTCACGGATGCCCACCGCCCGTACGGGGACCACCTCGAACAGCGTCCGCTTGCCACGGCTGCCGAGGAAGGCCCGCGCCACGCCGAGCTTGGGCGTGCACGAGGACACGCCCCACCAGGTCACGGTCCGGCCGAGCGGGTACTGCGCGCGAAGGTCCAGCGACACGCCGCGCCACAGCGGTTCCGTACGGGCGGGCAGACCCGACACCGCGGAGAACAGCAGCCGGAGGTACGGGAGGTACGGGACGGCCCTGGACCGGTCCGGGGAGCGCAGGACGGCGTTGATCTCCCGGTAGAACGCGGACTCGCAGGTGTAGAGGTGGAGCGCGGCGATCGCGTCGGCGGACAGGCCGCCGACCGCTTCGTCCGCCCGCCTCTTGCCGAACTCGTGCGACCGGGTGACATGCCGGTCGAGCCCGGACAGCAGCCGGCCGACCGGGGCGACGGCGTCGTGGAAGCTCATGAGCGGCGTGTCGAACACACCGGTGATCTCCGGAAGGACGAGGCCCTCGTCCTTGACGCTCGCGAGCCGCTCGAGATACAGCTGGTGCAACTCCATGGTGGACGCGATGAAAGCGCCCATGCGTTCGGCGACGTCGCCGTCCGCGCCACCGGTCTCCGCGGACGGCTTGTTCCACCCCTTGCTCGGCAGCCAGTCGATCTCGTCGGTGCCCAGCGACGCCAGCGCCTCGTTCACCATCGCGAAGTGGTCGCCCTCGCAGAAGATGTCTCCCTGCGCCGCGGGGTTGGGGTGGTCGATGTGCCGGACCTCGACCTCGGGATACTTCTTCTGGAGCCGGAGGACGACCTTCTTCAGGTTGCGCGCATGGGCCCCCCACCACGCGAAGACGACACCGCGGTCCTCCTCGTCGGCGTCCTGCTTGGCCTTGAGGATCTCCTCGACGATCCGCTCGGCGACCGGACGCCAGAACACGGTGTGCCGGTCGCTCCCCCGGGCGTCGTCGGTGCCGGCGGTGAGCGCCGCGTTCAGCAGCAGCACGCCCTGGGTGAGCATCGCCTGGAACCACTCCGGCGGCTGGACGGTGTCCCGCTCCTTCAGGAGCGCACGGATGTCGGCGATCGGGGTCTTCTTGGGGATGCCGTACTTCCACATCGCCGCCGCCTTGATGATGCAGCGTATGCTCACGACCCGGCCGAACTGGCTGTCCTTCCAGTCGTGGAAGGTGTTGTCGAACATGGCGATGCCGGTGGCGCTCTCGGGCCGCGGGTACGGGTTCTGGCCGAAGACGACGACCTTCCACTTGTGCGGCGGGTTGGGCTTGAGCGCCTGGAAGGTCAGTTCGCGAACGGGAACGACGTCCGGCCCGCGCCCAGGGCCGATGAACGTGGCCGCGTCCGGCTGGGCCTCGATGACCGGCTTCAACAGCGGAAGCCACGGTTCGCCGCCGCCCTTGAACAGTTCCGAGAGGGCCAGCGGGTCGTTCGGGTCGGGCTGGGCCTGCGTGTTGGCATCGCTCATGTGTGGTGGCACTCCGAGAGATCACACCATGCCGACAAGGGCATGGCTGGCGAGGTTGTCGATGTGTGGTCGCTGTCCACGCGAAAGCCGTGAACCGACGAAACGGACCCGGAAAACCATGCGGCGGGGCTGGTGGGGGCACACGTCGCCGAGGGCTTGATCAGCGGGAATCCGGCGGCAGGCTAACACCGGACCGGTGCCCTGGCAATCGTGACGGTCAGTCACCGATGCGAGCTGACGGGGCCGTTGTCAGTGGGTCCCGGTAGCGTCGTGATCGGTGGGAAGACCTCTTGTCGACGGGAGTCGAATCATGACCATGAACCGTGTGCAGCCGCAGCTCAGGGTGGTACTGACGGACATCAACACGCAGGTGGTGGAGTCGTGGCGGGCGGCGTTCGCCGACACTCCGGAGATCGAGATCCGCAAGGGTTCAATCCTCGACGAGAAGGTCGATGCCTGGGTCAGCCCGACCAATTCCCGGGGCCGGATGGACGGCGGCCTCGACGCGATCGTCAAGCGGCACCTCGGCGCGGGCATCCAGCTTCGCGTACAGCGGGCGATCCGCGACCGGTTCGCGGGCAGTCTGCCGGTCGGCAGCGCGGTGTGCGTTCCCTCCGGGGCGGTCGAACCGAAGTTCCTGATCTCGACGCCGACGATGGAAACGTCCTCGCAGAACGTGAGTGAGACGCTGAACGTCGCCCTGGCGTGCGCTGCCGCGTTCCAGGCGATCCACCAGCAGAACCAGGAGCGGCCGGGCAGCATCGAGTCCGTGGCGCTGGTCGGTATGGGCGCGCGGACCGGCCGGGTGCCGGCACGGGTGTGCGCCAACCTGATGTGGACGGGCTACACGTTGTTCAACGACTACACCTTCGAGGACTACGACGACCTGCGCGCCACTATCGTGGCGCAACTCGACGACATCGAGAACGCGCCCGCCGAGAAGCGGATACGCATCGCGCCGCCCGAGCGCGCCGCCTCCCGTCGCTGACCGAGGCCTGTCGCTGACCGAGGCCTGTCGGTCCTGGGCTTCCGCCCGCCGTGAGAGCTGTGCCCGCTGAGGTTCGGCGTCCGTGTTCTGGCGCACCTGCGGTGGGGTGTGGTCCACTCCGCTTCGGGCCGGAGTGCGATCCGTGTCCGCCGGGCCCGGGGAGTCGAGAGGACAGCTGATGGGAGCTCACAGCGGCGCACAGGACCCGGAGGCGGGCGGCGGGCCGGGCGGGATGGGACGGCGGCGGTTCCTGGGGTACGTCCTGGCAGGATCGACGCTGACGGTGGCCGCGCACGTCGGCGAGGCGGTCCTGGCCCCCTCCCAGGCGACCGCGAAGACCCCCGCGCTCGTCCCGTCCGTGCCGGGCCCGTCCGAGATCTACGATCTCAACGACATGCTGACCCACGCCGCCCTGCCGACGGCGAACTTGATCAGCATCCGGATCGATGCGGACGGCACGGCGTCCCTGGCCCTGCCCCGGGCCGAGGTCGGGCAGGGCATCACCACCTCCAGCGCGATGCTGATCGCCGAGGAGCTGGACCTGCCGCTCGACAAGGTCCGGGTGACGCTCGCCGACGCACGGCCGGAGCTCCTGTTCAACCAGCTCACCGGTGGTTCCAACACCACCATCTCGACCTTCACCCCGATCCGGGTGGCGGCGGCCATCGCCCGTGGCCGCTTGCTGGAGGCCGCGGCCCTGGAGCTGGGGGAGGCGATCGGCACCCTCACCGCCGCTGCCGGGGTCATCACGTCGGCGACCGGGCGGCGCCGCACCTACGGCGAGCTGGCGGTCAAGGCCGCCGGTGTGGCGACCAGCCGGGTCTCCGTCATGCTCAAGGAACCCTCCGAGTTCACGGTCATCGGGACCGGGCAGCGCAGGATCGACGCGCTGGACGCGGTGACGGGCCGCAAGACGTTCGCGATGGATGTGCGGGTGCCGGACGCGCTGCCGACGATGGTGTGCCGACCGCCGACCATCAACGGCACGATCCGCTCGGTGCGGAACCTGGACGCGGTGCGAGCCATGCCCGGCATCACCCATGCGGTACGGATCTCCACCGGTGTCGCCGTCCGGGGCCGCACCTTCGGCCAGTGCATCGACGCGATCCGTGCCCTGCAGGTCGACTGGGGGCCGGGAACGGCGGCACACCACCGTTCTGCAGAAGCTGCGACGCGCCGAACTTCCTCTGGTCGTACCACCGTTGCCGTTGCTCACCAAGGCGGTCGACGCCCGCTTCACCTTCCATTTCGCCAGCAACAGCGCTCTGGAGACCAACTGCGCGATCGCGGACGTCCGAGCCGACTCGGCCGAGATCTGGGCGAGTCTGAAGTCGCCGATCGTCGCCCAGGAGCAGATCGCCCTCCGGCTCGGCCTTCCGCCCACCGCCGTGAAGGTCCATGTCACCCAGGGCGGCGGCTCGTTCGGACGCAAGCTCTTCCACGACGCCGCCGCCGAGGCCGCCGAGGCCTCACACGCGATGGGCAAGCCGGTGAAGCTGATGTGGCACCGGACCGATGACTTCCGTCAGGGCCGTACGCACCCGATGTCGACCTCCAGGGTCCGGGCCACGTACGCGCTCGGTGAGGTCCTCACGTACGAGCAGCGCCACACGTCCGTCGCCACCGACTTCGGACACGGGCTGGGCGAGATCATCACCTCCGAGGCGGCCCGGCTGCCCGTGGGCGACCTGGCCTTCTCCGAGACGATCTTCCAGCTCACCCAGCAGAGCCCGTACCACTTCGGTGTCACCACCCAGCTGCTCGGCGAGACCGACAAGGGGTTCAACACCGGTTCCATGCGGGGCATCTACTCCCCCAACGTGCGCTGCGCGCAGGAGCTCGTGGTCGACGAGCTGGCCAAGCGCATGGGCAAGGACGCCTACGCGTTCCGCCGGCAGTTCCTCAAGGACGAGCGGGCCCGTGCCGTTCTCGACAAGGTCGCCGAGGTGGGCGGCTGGGGGCGTGCCATGCCGGCCGGCATGGCACAAGGCATCGCGCTCCACCCCGAGTACCACGCCTTCGTGGCCGTGCTCGCGGAGATCGACTGCCGGCCGGAGACGACCGGACGGAAGATCCGCGACGCGTACACGGGACCGCGCGTCACGAAGGTCGTCTGCGCCGTCGACACCGGTCTCGCCGTCAACCCGCGCGGTCTGGAGGCGCAGATGACGGGCGGCATCATCGACGGCATCGCCCTCACCCTGACCTCGGGACTCCACCTGAAGGACGGGCATTTCCTCGAGAGCAGCTGGGACAACTACTTCTACACCCGGCAGTGGAACACCCCGCCGGAGGTCGAGATCGTCGTGATGCCGCCGACCACCGGCAAGCCGGGCGGCGCCGGGGAACTGGCGGTGGCCGCCGCGATGGCCGCCGTGGCCTGCGCCTACGGCCGCGCCACCGGCTCCATGCCGACGGCCTTCCCGATCAACCACGGCGAGCCGCTGAGCTTCGCACCACTGCCCACCACCCCTCCGATCCCCGCCTCGCCCACCGACGGCCTCGACCGCGCGCGCTAGACCGCGTCCGCCGGAACGAACCCGCCGGACCGAACCCGCCAGGCCGAACGCCAGACCGAACCCGCTGGTCCGCGCCCGCTAGGAGCCATCCGTGCCGCACCACACCTTCATCCTCAACGGCAAGCCGGTGACCGTCGACATCGAGGGCGATGTCCGGCTGCTGTGGGTGCTCCGGGACGTCCTGGGCGTCACCGGTCCTAAGTACGGCTGCGGGGTCGGTGTCTGCCGGTCCTGCACGAGCCACATCAACGGCAAGGCGTTCACCCCCTGCACCGTTCCGGTCGAGGACATCGGACCGGCGGACGAGGTGACCACCATCGAGGGCCTGCCCGCCACGGTCGGCAAGGAGCTGCACCCGATGCAGGAGGCCTGGCTGGAGTACGACGTCGTCCAGTGCGGCTACTGCCAGCCCGGCCAGATCATGGCCGCGGTCGCCAAGGTCCGGGAGGCACGCGAGGCGGGCCGGGAGATCACCGAGGCCGACCTCGACGAGCTCCGCAACATCTGCCGGTGCGGCACCTACAACCGTATCCGCGAGGCCGTGGCCGAGGGTGCGACGAAGTTCTAGGGGTGTCTGGTGGATCAGGCCGACGGTGACATCAGCGGCTGCCGGCGGCCGTGGCCAGCCGGGCGAGGGCGGCGGCCTCCCGGGTGCCCTCCTCGGCGCTGAACACGTGCACCACCAGGCCCGTCTCGCCGGGCGACGCAGGCACGTGCAACGTCTCGAAGTCCAGGGTGAGCAGCCCGGCCACCGGGTGCCGCAGCCGCTTGCGTCCCGCCACGCACATCACGACCTCGCCGGTGGCCCAGATCCGCCGGAACTCGGAGCTGCGCGAGGACAGTTCGGTGATGAGCGCGGCCAGTTCGGCGTCGTCGGGATAGCGTCCCGCGGCGACCCTCAGCTGGCCCACGACCTCTGCCGCGCGCGCCTCCCAGTCGGGGTGGACGTCGCGGGAGGCGGGGTCGAGGAAGAGGTATCTGGCGTTGTTCCGGTCACGGCGGCCCGGGTCGGCCAGGCCGCCGACCAGTTCGGCGCCCGGGGCGTTCCAGGCCACCACGTCGAGGCGGTGGTTCGTCGCGAAGGCCGGGAAGTGGGTCATGGCGTCCAGCATCCGCTGGAGCAGCGGGCTGACGCGGGCCCTGGGGGCGGGGCCGCGCCTGGCGCCGGCCAGGGTGGCGAGGTGTCCGCGCTCCGCCTCGTCGAGGCCGAGTGCCGTGGCGAGCGCGTCGAGCACCTCGGAGGACGGCTGCGTGGCCCGGCCCTGTTCGAGACGTACGTAGTAGTCCACGCTGATCCCGGCGAGCTGGGCCAACTCCTCGCGGCGCAGCCCGCGCACGCGGCGGCGGCCACCGCCGACGAGCCCGACGTGCTCCGGGGCGACGCGGCCCCGGCGGGCGCGCAGGAAGCCGCCGAGCGCCCGCCGGGTGTCATCGACCCCGTCGATGCGGTCGGCCCCGTCGATGCGGCCGACGCGACCGATGCGGCCTGATCCGTCTGTGCGCCCGATGCGTTCCACGCCCTCCATGCGTTCAAGTATGCGTGGCCCTCGCAGTACCAGGATCGCCGGTCCGCCGGTTGAACAGGGTGCTGGCTGCCCGGCCGCGCCCGGGAGAACGTAGCGGCATGATCGAAGCCACGCCGCAGCAGGAACAGCAGCAGAAGAAGATCCTCGTCGTCAGCGCCCACCCGGAACCCCGTTCGCTCAACGCCGCCCTCACCACCTTCGCGGTCGAGCACTTGCGCGCGGCGGGGCACGACGTACGGGTCTCCGACCTCTACGCGATGAAGTGGAAGGCGACAGTGGATGCCGACGACTTCCCGGACCATGTCGCGGACCGGCGGCTCAAGGTGATGGACGTCTCGGAGCGGGCCACGCTCGCGGGGCGGCTGTCGCCGGACGTCGCGGCGGAGCAGGAGAAGGTCCGCTGGTCGGACGCGGTGATCCTGCAGTTCCCGATGTGGTGGTTCTCGGTACCCGCGATCCTGAAGGGCTGGATCGACCGGGTGTTCACCAGCGGCTTCGGCTACGGCAAGGCAGTCCCCCCGCCGTACAGCGAGGGCGCCTTGGCGGGGCGGCGTGCCCTGGTGTCGGTGACGGCCGGCGCACGGGAGTGGTCGTTCTCCGACCGGGGCATCCACGGGCGGCTGACGGATGTGCTCCACCCGGTGCAGCACGGACTGTTCTGGTTCACCGGCATGGCGCCGCTCGAGCCGTTCGCGGTGTACGACGCGAACGACCTGCCGGATGAGCCGTTCGAGGCGGCGAAGCGCGCGTACGGGCTCCGGCTCGACGGGCTCTTCACGGACGAGCCGGTCGCGTTCCGGTCGCTCGTGGGCGGCGACTACGACCGCGACATGCGGCTGCTGCCGGGCGTGGAGGAGCCGGGGACCGGCGGACCGGACCTCCACGTGCGCCCGCGCGGCTGAGCGGCGGCAAGCGTCCGCGCCGGGAGTCGACGTCCTGTCGTCGCTCACCGGCGAGCTCCGCCACCGGGCTGCCATCCGTCATCGGACTCGCTCGAAACCCCGATAGTGTCTCGGCCAGTTACATGACAAGCATCAAGGCGCCATGGGAGTCGGGAACGTGCAGACGGGTGCGGGGACGGGGACAGGTGCGGGCACGGGGACGTTCCAGCCGCTCGAGGACGACGACCCGCGCACCGTCGGTCATTACCGTCTGGTGGCGCGGCTCGGGGCCGGGGGCATGGGACGTGTCTACCTCTCCTACACCCCCGGCGGACGACCTGTCGCCGTGAAGGTGATCCGCCCCCAACTCGCCGACGACTCCGACTTCCGCCTCCGGTTCCGCCAGGAGTTCGCCAACGCCCGCCGTGTCCAGGGCGTGTGCACCGCGCCGGTCCTCGACAGCGACACCGAAGGGGCCGTGCCGTGGCTCGCCACCGCATACGTTCCCGGTCCGTCCCTCGCGGAGGCCGTCAAGGCACACGGACCGCTGCCCAAGGAGACGGTGCTGCTGTTGACAGCGGGGGTGGCCGAGGCGCTGCAGGACATCCACCGTGCCGGGATCGTGCACCGCGACCTGAAGCCGTCGAATGTGCTGCTCGCTCTCGACGGGCCCCGCGTCATCGACTTCGGAGTGGCGCGCGCCGTGGACGCCACCGCCCTCACCCAGAGCGGTTCCGCCATCGGGACGCCCGCGTTCATGGCGCCCGAGCAGGCACTCGGTGGGGAGATCACCGGCGCGGCGGACGTGTTCGCGCTCGGGCAGGTCACCGCCTTCGCCGCGACAGGTGCGGGCATGTTCGGCGACGGGCCCTCGCACGGGGTGCTGTACCGCATCGTGCACGAGGAGCCGCGACTCGGTGAACTTCCGGACTACCTGGCGGAGTTGGTGGCGGGCTGCCTGCGGAAGGATCCGGCGCGGCGGCTGACCCCGGCCGACGTCATACGCCTGTGCGCCGCCGCCGATCCGCAGGGGCGTCTGCGCCGCTCCGAGAGCTGGCTGCCGACATCGGTGGCGGGTCAGCTCGCGCAGCACGCGGTGCGCGAACCGCAGTCGCCGTCGCAGCCCCAGGCCGAGGCGCAGGACCAGGACCAGACCCAGGACAAGCCGCAGCCGCAGCCGCGAGCGTCCCGGGCGGACACGATGGCCCTGCGCGTTCCGCGACCGGCCGACCTGAGTCAGCAGGGCGCACCGCACTCCGCGCCGACCCTCCCCACCCGCGGGGAGCCCGCGCCGCGCCGCCGTACCCAGCGGTGGTGGGGGCTGGTCGCTGGTGGGGCGGTCGTCCTGACCGCGGCCACGGTGACCGGCGCCCTGTTCCTGTCCGGGGCCTTGAACTCCGGCGAGCGGGCGGGCGGCGCGAACGGACGGGCAGGGCAGCCTCCGAGCCCCACGGCGGGGCAGCCCACCACCGGTTCCGCTCACCCGTCCACATCGGCGTCGCCATCGCCGTCACCGTCGAAGAAGCCCACGGAGGGGGCGTCCCCTTCCTCGTCCCCCACCCGTGGTGCCCCGTCCGCCTCCGCCGAACCGACCACGCCACGGACGCCGGCCGCGTCCGACAAGCCGGCCGGGACGGCCGACGCCCAGCCGGCCTCCGTCACCTACGTCGGCATGCGTATGACGGGCGCGCACGACCTGTACCTGAGCGACCGCCCCGTCCGCGCCAAGGCGGATACGGGCACGAGCGACGAGGACTTCACGTACGCCGTGTACAAGTCCGGCGCCGTCGTGGCCCCCGGATCCACCAGCCGGAGCCAGCTGACCCGCCTGGCGCCCCGTGCGGCGGGGACGCTGGATTCGTGCCTCGCGCAGAGCGGCAGCGAAAAGTACGTGTGGGTGAGGGACCTCGCTGTCGGCGACCGGCTGTGTGTGATCAGCGGAAGCGGCCACGTCGGCCTCATCACCTTCCGCGGCACGGCGCCCTCGCCGGACACGACGGACCACATCACGGTGGACGTCAGGGTCTGGCGCGACGCGACGAACCCGGTGGGCGGCTGACCGGCCGACCGGTCCCCCGGGCACGCGCCCGTGCGCATCGGACCGCGGTGGCCGCATCCGGTCCCGGGAGGAACCCGGAGGCGGCCACCGCGCCGCGTGCTCGACCTCACCTCACGCGCATCAGAAGTGACGCGACGTCAGGGTCGGTGTCAGCGGCCGAGCTTCTTCTTGAGCCGCTTGCCCTCGGGTGACTCGGCGAGGGTGTTCCACAGCTTGGCCGAGCTGGTGGAGGCGTACACGCCCGGGGCACCCTGCTCGGCGCAGCCCTCGCCGTACGACACGATGCCGATCTGGTACGTACGGCCCGACACCTTGCGGAACAGCGGACCACCGCTGTCACCCTGGCAGGAGTCCTTGCCCTCGACACCGGCGCAGACGTTGACGGCCTTGTTGTATTCCGGGTAGGTCGCCGTGCACTCGGGGTGCGAAAGCAGCGGCACGTTCACGCCGCGCAGCCGGTCGGGGAAGGTGGGCAGCTCGGTGTTCGTGTTGCCCCAGCCGATGACCGTGGCCTGGGCGCCGGGACGCAGGAGGGCGTCGGTACCCAGGGTCGGCAGCTTGACGGCGGCAATGCCCGTGACCGGCTTGGCCAGTTCGAGCAGAGCCAGGTCGTACGCCTCGTCCCCCTTGAGGTAGCGGGGGTGCGAGACGATGGTGTTCACGTTACGGAGCTGTCCCTGGCGCTTGTTGGACAGCACGGTGCGGCCGACGGTGACTTCGATGTCCTTCGCGTCGGTGCCCGTCACACAGTGGGCGGCGGTCAGGATGATGTCGGGGCTGAGCAGGCTGCCGCCGCAGAACTGGCGCTTCTGGGCGCTGCCGGGGCCCTTGGTCAGCAGGGCCGCCATCCAGGGGTAGGCGTTGTCGGGCTGCTGAACGCCACCGATGATCCTGGCGCCGGGCTTGGCCCGCTCGTCGGACGACGCCGCCTGGGCCGTGGCTGTGGTGACGGCCGACGCGACCAGCGCCAGTGCCGCGCTCGACGCGAGGCCGACGGAGGTTATCCGGCGGGCACGGCGACGGGGCAGGGAAACTCTCATGGGGGGTTGGTCTCCACTTCTCGGAATGACGCCAAAGGTCCGGACTTTTGGGGTCGTTGGCCCTTCGGCACTTGCCGTGCTTCCAGACCGGGAAACGACCGCGAAGGTTCACTCGCCGCCGGAAATTGGTTCAGCGCGTGGCGCCGGACACAGATTTGCCTAAAGGTATTAGGTAAATGCATAATCGACTCCGGCGAACGGGAGGAGGGCCATGGCACGCGTAGGACTGACCGTGGAGCGCCTGACCCGGGCCGGGGCTGAACTGGCCGACGAGGTCGGCTTTGACCAGGTGACCGTCTCGGCGCTCGCCAGGCGCTTCGACGTCAAGGTCGCGAGTCTGTACTCGCACCTGAAGAACTCCCAGGACCTCAAGACCAAGATCGCCCTGTTCGCCCTGGAGGAGCTGGCCGACCGGGGCGCCGCCGCCCTGGCCGGGCGGGCCGGCAAGGACGCCCTGGCCGCCTTCGCCGACGTCTACCGCGACTACGCCCGGGAGCATCCCGGCCGCTACGCGGCGGCTCAGCTGAGGCTCACCCCGGAGGCGGCGGCCGCGAGCGCCGGTGTCAGGCACGCACAGATGACGCGGGCGATCCTGCGCGGCTACGACCTCACGGAGCCGGACCAGACGCACGCGGTCCGGCTGCTGGGCAGCGTCTTCCACGGCTACGTCAGCCTGGAGATGGGGGGAGGGTTCAGCCACAGCGCCCCCGACACCCAGGAAACCTGGTCGCGGATCGTGGACGCCCTCGACGCCCTGCTGCGGAACTGGCCCGCGCCCTGAACCGGCCGGTCAGCAACCCCTGCTCAACGGATGAGGACAAGCCCTAAGGCCATGAACCCCAGGAATGCCACGCACACCACGCACCACTGGATCACCACGCCCATCAGCTCGGACATCCTGCGCGGCGCCCTCGACCTGGAACACACCGCGCACGGCGTGCTGCCGCACCGGCTGCCCGCGCGGGCCCGCGCCCAGTGCAGCGACGGGCAGCTCGCCATGGCGGAGGCCCAGCCCTCCGGTGTACGGCTGGCCTTCCGCACCCGGGCCACCGCCGTGGAAGTGGACACGCTGCCCACCAAGCGGATCTACGTCGGCGCCCCGGCCCGCCCCGACGGCATGTACGACCTGCTCGTAGACGGCCGCCCGGCCGGCCGGGCAGGCGTGGCCGGCGGCAACACCCTGACCATCGACATGACCACCGGGACCGCCGAGCACCGGCCCGGCCCTCCCGGCACCCTCCGCTTCACCAGCCTGCCCGACCGTGTGAAGGACGTCGAGATCTGGCTGCCGCACAACGAGACCACCGAACTCGTCGCCCTGCGCACCGACGCGCCCGTCGAGGCCGTGCCGGACCGGGGCCGCAAGGTATGGCTGCATCACGGCAGTTCGATCAGCCAAGGCTCCGACGCCGCGAGCCCCACCACCACCTGGCCCGCACTCGCCGCCTCCCTCGGCGGCGTGGAACTGATCAACCTGGGTCTGGGCGGCAGCGCCCTGCTCGACCCGTTCACCGCCCGCGCGCTGCGGGACACCCCCGCCGACCTGATCAGCATCAAGATCGGCATCAACCTGGTCAACACCGACCTGATGCGCCTGCGCGCCTTCACTCCCGCCGTCCACGGCTTCCTCGACACCATCCGCGACGGCCACCCCTCCACTCCGTTGCTGGTCGTCTCGCCCATCCTGTGCCCCATCCACGAGGACACACCGGGTCCCAGCGTCCCGGACCTCACCGCCCTGAGCACCGGCCGGCTGCGGTTCCGGGCCGCGGGCGACCCGGCGGAACGCGCGAGCGGGAAACTGACCCTGGGCGTCATCCGGGACGCGCTGGCGCGGATCGTGGAGCAACGGGCGCCCGAGGACCCGAACCTGCACCATCTCGACGGCCGCGACCTCTACGGCGAGGCCGACTTCGCCGAAATGCCGCTGCCCGACCAACTCCACCCGGACGCCGCCACCCACCGCCGCATCGGCGAACGCTTCGCCGAGCTGGCCTTCACCGCCAACGGCCCCTTCACGGACCACAGTTCCTGAATCCCGCGGTGCGGCCCCTCAGCTGTCGCGGGCCCGGGGTCAGCGGTCGGCGATGTCCTCGCGAAGGCGGCCGTGTACGGCGGCGGGCCGGTCGGGCTCATGGCCGCCCACTCGGCTCTGCTGCCCTGCGCGAAGAAGGTGTTCGTCGTCGATGGTTGATTCGCCAACAAGCGTGACGGAAGGCGGGGACCAACAATGGTGAGGCGCGGCCTCCGCCATTCGGGTGCCGCGCGTTCTCGCCCTTGTCTGCTGTCGTACCGACACCTCTCAGGGGAGGTAGGGACATGCTGATGCCCAGTGCGTCCGAGGTGACCAAGGTTCTTCGCAGATACCGGCGGCAGGAGTGCCGGATGCTGCGTGATCCGGCCAACCCCAAGATCAGCGCGTCCTTCAGGGACACCGCCTACACCTTGTGCGTCCTGATGGACCGGCGAACGGCGCTGGAGGCCGTCTGGCGGGCGGAGGAATATCTCAGGGAACTCCGTACAAGGCCGGCGGCAGCCGAATGAACACCCGGCGCACTTGCCACCGGGGTGGTGCCGAGGTCGGAACATGGCGACGAGGATCCTGCTCGAAGGGCGCCCTGGCGTGGGCAAGACGACCGCTGTGCGGCGGCTGGCCTCCCTGCTGCGCACCCGTATGCCCGTCGGTTTCACGACGGAGGAGATCCGGGAGGGCACCGCCCGGGTCGGCTTCGCGCTGGAGACGCTGGACGGCAGGCGGGCCGTGCTCGCACATGTCGCCTTTCCCGGACCGCCGCGCGTCGGCCGCTACGGTGTCGATCCGCGCGTCATGGACGAGCTCGCGCTGTCGGCCCTCGCCCCGCTGTCACGGAATCCGGCGCCGGGGGACCTCGCGCTCGTCGACGAGTTGGGCCGGATGGAGCTGTCCAGCTCCGCGTTCCGGGAGACCGTGGGGGAACTGCTCGCGGCCGACATCGACGTCGTCGCCACCGTGCACGCGCACCACGACCCGTTCACCGACGCCCTCAAGCGGCGCGCCGACATCGAACTGGTCCAGGTGACGGTCCAGAACCGCGACGCGCTGCCCGGGGAACTGGCGGCGCGGCTGGAGTCGTGAGGCTCTCGTCGCGCGCGACCGAGGGCACCGGACCGGTGCCGAGGAACCCGATGTGGCGAGCCTCGACACCGCTCCCCCACGGATACGGGGAGGTGCGGTCGCGCCCGGCTCCGAGACATGAGCCGGAACGCGGAGGGCCCCGCTATGCCGGGGGCCCGAGGTCCGGGTGGGCCTTGAGCAACCCTGGCGGAGCCGCCTGGCGCCAGGAGTCGACGACGATCGCACGGAGTTCGTCCGCGTCGTCGAGGGCGGCCAGGCGCACCCGCACCCAGGCGGAGGACGCCTCGTGGTCCGCGACCCAGAACTTCTCGGGCTCGGCGAGGACCAGCTCGTCGCGCTCCTGCTTCGGGCAGCGGACGGCCATCGACATCTCGTCGTCGGGCAGGGTCAGGAACATCTTCCCGGCGACCCTGAAGGTGGGCATGGACCAGGCCTCCTTCTCGGTCGTGTCGGGCAGGGCGAGGGCGAGTTCACGGACTTCGTCGGACGTACACACACCCCGACCGTACGACAGGCCACTGACATCGGGCCGCGATGCGGACGCAATGCGGATGCGACGGGGATGCGCCGACCGCTCGGGCGTAGGCTTCGCTCAGCACGGACGCGGCCGGGGGGCGGAGCACATGACGGCGGAGACAGCACAGAGGTGGGGATCGACCCTCGATTCGGTCGTGGTGTACGCGCAGGGCGCCCTCTGCCGCCGCCTGGCCCGGGGCAGCGTGCCGCCGGACGGCCGGGTGCGGGTGACGGGACTGCCCCGCTCGCTGGACCCGGGATCGCTCCGGGCCCGGGTGCTACGCGCCCCCGGGGTGCGCGTCACCCAGGCCCGGGTGGAGGTCGAGGCGGAGCCGCTCGACACCGGCGCCCCCGAATCGTTGCAGCGCGAGGTCGAGCGGCTGCGCGACGAGTACGCGGCGGCGCAGGGCCGCCGGGACCGGCAACTGAGCCTGATCGAGGAGGTCAGGGCACTGCACCCGGTCCCGCCCGCCCGCAAACGCGAGGACCCGCACCGCCGCACCCCGGTCGACGCCTGGCTGGAACTCGCCGACTTCGTCGACGAGCGGCTGACGGGACTGCACACCCGTCTCGTCGAGCTGGAGGAGGCGCTGCGCCGCGTCGGGCACGAACTCGACGTCGCCACGGACCGGCTCGCCCGCGCCTCCACCGACGCCCCGTCAGCGCACGTCGGGACCACGGTCTGCGCGGTCCTGACCCTCGACGGCACCGGTGCCCCGGAGGTTGAGCTGGAGCTGGAGTACGGGGTGCCGGGTGCCGTTTGGGTGCCGGCGTACCGTCTCACCCACCGTCAGGGCGACGGCACCGGCCGCCTGGTGCTGCGCGCCTCGGTCGCCCAGCGCACCGGCGAGGACTGGACCGGCGTGCGCATCGCGCTGGCCACCGCCGACCTGCGGCGCCGCACCGACCTGCCGAGGCTCCGCTCGATCCGGATCGGACGCCGTCAGGCCGCCCCCGCACCGTCCGGCTGGCGCGAGCCCCCGGCGGGGCTCGCCGGCCTGTTCGCGGGGTACGACGCGGCAGGTCCTCGCCCTGACACGACCGTGGCACCCGCGGCTGTCGCGGTCGGTTCCGCGCCCGTGGCTGCCCCCAGCGGCCCCCTTCCGCCACCGCCACCACCCCCGGCGGTACCGCAGGGCTACGGCGGGCCGCCCCCTGCGCGCCCGACACCCGGCCTCGCACCGCCGGCCCCCTCGCAGCCGTCGGGCAGGCCGCGTACCCGCGGCGGGTTCGCGGGTGCCCCCGCCGCCATGGCACCCGCGGCTCCCGGCGGGGCTGCGCCGCCACCGCCGGCTCCGGGAGGGGCGGCTCCGGCACCGGTGGCCGGTCCGCCGCAGCCGAGCGGCGCCGAGCTCGACTACGCCGCCCTCGTCCTGCGCGGCCCCGACGAGCAGATCGGTCGCCGAGGGCGGCTGTTTCCCGACGCCGCCTTCGATCCGGTGGCGGCCGAGCATCGCCGCCGTGCCGAGACGGTGGCCTCGCTGCCGTTGCCCGGGCACGCCGTGCGGCCCCGCGAGTCGGCGGGTTCCTTCGACCACCGCTTCGATGCCGCCGCGCGCGCCGACATTCCGTCGGACGGCACCTGGCACACCGTCACCGTCGCCGAGATCCCGGTCGGCCTGCGCACCCAGTACCTGTGCGTGCCGTCCGTGGAGCAGACCGTGTACGCGACGCTGGTGCTCTCCAACGCCACCGACCAGGCCCTGCTGGCCGGCCCGGTGGAGGTCACCGTCGACGACGACTTCCTGCTGACCGCCGCACTGCCCACGCTCGCGCCCGGCGGTGTCCGCCGGGTAGGGCTCGGGCCGGCCGAGAGCGTCCGGGTCACCCGCCGTACGAACCTCCACGAGTCGACCTCCGGCCTGCGCGGCAACACCACCGTGCTCGACCACCGCGTCCACGTGGAGCTGGCCAACCGGCTCGCGAGGCCCGTCACCGTCGAGGTCCGCGAGCGGGTGCCGGTCACCTCCGAACCGGACGTCCGGATCGAGGAACGGGCCGACTGGACGGCACCCGAGGACGGCGCGGGATCCGAACACCATGCCCCGGGCACCCGCGTCTGGCGGGTGGACCTGCCCGCCGGCGGCACCGCCGCCCTCGACGGCGGCTACGAGATCCGCATCCCGGCCGGCAAGGCCCTGGTCGGCGGCAACCGCAGGAGCTGACACACGCCATGTCCACCGCCCCGTCCACCGCCCCGGAGCTGATCGCCCCGAAGCCGATCGCCCTGCCCGTCACCGCCGTTACCTGCCTGGAGGATCGCGCCCATGTCGAGCGCGCCGTCGTGCTCGACCTGGAGGCCGGGGTCCAGCGGCTGCGTCTCGGGCCGGTCAGTGCGCTGGCCGTCGACCGTACGCTCCACGCCGAGCTGACCGCCGATCACCCGGCGACCGTGCTCGACGTGCGGATCGTCCGCAGCTGGACACCGCGCGGGCCGCTGCCGCCCACCGACGACGACTCCGCCCTGCGTCGGCGCGTGCACGCCCTCGAAGAGGAGCGGGTCGTCCTGGGGCAGCGCCGCGACCGGCTGCGCGCCCGCCTCGACGTGCTCGGCCGCCTCGCCGCCGATCTGCTGCGGGAGATCGGCGAAGGCGCCGGCTCCGGGGAGACCGAAGGGCCCCGCTGGGCCCGCGAACTGGACCGGGTCGACGAGGAGCGCGACACGTACGGCGAGCAGCTGCGGTCCGCGGAGGCCCGGTTGGCCGCCCTCACCGTCGAACTCGGCGAGGCCCAGCGGGCCATGGGCCTCTCCGAGGACGAGCCCGCCGAGCTGGTCGGCCACATCGAGCTGACCGTGGAGGCGGCAGTCGCCGGGCCGGTCGGGCTGCGCCTGAGCCACCTCACCCCGTGTGCGCTGTGGCGGCCCGCCTACCGCGCCGTGCTCGACGGGGACTCCCTGACGCTGGAGACCGACGCGATGGTCTGGCAGCGCACCGGCGAGGACTGGTCGGACGTACGGCTGACGTTGTCGACGGCCCGGTCGGCGCTGGCCACCGATCCACCGCGGCTGGGTGAGGACCTGCTGACGCTGAAGGACCGCTCCGCCGCGGAGCGCCGCACGGTCGACGTCGAGCTGCGCGAGGAGGAGATCGGAGATCTCGGCCCCGCCCCGGTGCTCGGCCTGCCGGGGGTGGACGACGGCGGCGAGGCACGGGTACTCGTCTCGCCCCGGCCGGTCTCCGTGCCGGGGGACGGCCGCGCCCACCGGGTGCCGCTCTCCTCCAGCACCTCGGCCGCGAGCAGCGAGTACGCCTGCTCACCCGAGCTGTCCCCGCTGGTCACGGAGGTGGTGCGGTTCACCAACGTGTCCGGCCACGCACTGCTCGCCGGGCCCGTGGACCTGGTCCGCGGCAGCGGATTCAGCGGCCACGGCACGCTGGACTTCGCCGCCCCCGGCGCCCCTGTCGAGCTCGCCTTCGGCAGCCGCGACGACTATCGGGTGGTCCGGCATGCCGAGGAGTCCCGCCACTCCGCCGGGATCACCCAGCGGACCGTGGTCACCCGCACGGTCCGGCTGCATCTGTCCCGGTTCTCCGCTCCCGGGGAGCAGGGCGAACGGGTGGTGGTCCTCCGGGAGCGAATCCCGGTCTCCGAGGTCTCGGCGGTGGAGATACGCCTGCGCGAGGAAGCCTGCTCCCCGGCACCCGACGCGCTCGATGCCGAGGGCATCGCCCGGTGGGACGTCACCCTCCCGCCCGGCGGCAACCGCACGGTCACCCTGGTCTACGAGCTGTCGGCGAGTGCCAAGGTCGCCGGGCTCTGAACTCGGCACGTACCACCCACCTCACCCACAAGCCACTGAGCGAAGTGGCATAAGCGGCGCTGAACAGCCCACTCCCTCGCAGATGCAGGCCATTGTGGCGGATTCACCTCTTGGATGATTAACTGCATCCACGCAGGCCGCACTGGCCTGTTTCCGTGCCCGGAACCAGTCGCCCCGCCGGGCGATCCTTGGTTGACTGGCACACGCACCGGCCCCGGGGCGGAGGAGTGGCTCTCGCCGCCCCAGGACGACCGGCAGATGGCCCCTGCGCGCCGATTGCGGTTTCGGCACGCAGGGGCTTGCGCGCTCCCCGGCCTCCCGCGTCCCACCCGCCCGCCTGCCCACCCACCCAGGCGTTGCGCCGACGCGGCATCCCACAGAGGGATACGGTCTGGCATATGCACCCCCCATGGGCGCATCCTTACGTATATGCCATCCGAAACGGCCAGGATGGCTCGAATGCGAGGAGCGAGAGATGCCGGTTGTCATCGTGCGGGACGCTTCTGCGGAGACTCCGCCCACCGTGCGCAAGGTGCTCGCCTCGGCAGGTCTGGCAACCCGCACGGTCCTGCTCACGGACAGCGAGGTTCCGAGCGCCGACCTCAGCGGGGTCGAGGGCCTGATCATCCTGGGCGCCCCCCGGTCCGCCCCACCGGACGGCGCCCTGACCGCGGGAACCCCCGACCCGGGTCTCGTGCGGGACGCCCTCGCCGCCGAGGTGCCCGTGCTGGCCCTCGGCTCCGGTGCACGGCTGCTGGCCGAAGGCGCGGGCACAGCCACGTACTCCCGCTCCGGCGCACCCGCCGCCGGCCGGACGGTGGAGCTCACCCCCGCCGCCCGCACCGACCCGATCTTCGGCGGGACCTCTCGGCTCTCCCCCTCGCTGCGGCCGGCGGCCGGTCCCCTGGAGCTGCCCGCCGGCGCGGTCGTGCTGGCCTCCTGCGACGGGTACCCGGAGCAGGCGTTCCGCATCGGCGTCAGCGCCTGGGGCGTGCGATTCCTCCCGCAGGACGGCAGCACGGAAGAGGAGTCGCCGACAGGGCCCGCTCTCGGCCCCTGGGGCGAGGAACTGCTCGGCCGGTTCGCGGCACTCGTCGCCACCCGCGCCGAACACACCACCACCCGGGCCTTCTTCACCCGTCGGGCGGACGCCTGGGAGGAGCGGTTCGCCTACCAGACCCCGGCTTACGAGGCCGCGGTCTCGCGCCTGGGACTGGCCCCCGGCGGGCGGGCGGTAGACCTCGGCTGCGGGACGGGACGGGCCATGCCCGCGCTCCGGGCGCAGGTCGGGCCCTCGGGTGGGGTCCTCGGCATCGACGTCACCCCGGCCATGCTGACGGCCGCCACCCGGCACGGCCGCACCCGCCACGGCCATCTGCTCGCCGCCGACTGCACCCGGCTCCCGCTGCCCGGCGCGTCCGTGGACGGCATCTTCTCGGCCGGGCTCCTCGACCACCTGCCGGACCCGCACACCGCCCTGCGGGAATGGGCCCGGGTCACCGTCCCGGGCGGCGTCCTGCTCCTCTTCCACCCCTCCGGCCGGGTCGAACGCGCCGCACGCCACGGCCGCCCCCTCGACCCCGACGACCTGCTCGCCGAGAGCAATCTCGCTCCCGCTCTCGAATCGACCGGCTGGCGCCTGGACGAGTACGAGGACGCCTCCGGCCACTTCCTGACCCGCGCCGTCGCGCGCGACTGACCTCCACCACAGTGGGGCGCGGGTCGAGAGAGGCACCGGTGAGGTTCCAGGGCCCGAAGTCCTGGAACCTCACGCCTTTACGGCCGCGCCTTACGACTCGATGGTGCGCTCGACCTTGGTGAGGCGGCACGTGCCGCCGCTGCCGTCGCCGGACCGGGGGACGTAGACGGCGGAGACGTCGAGGGTCTCCGTGGTGGCGGGACCGACCCACGGGATGGTGGAGTTGCTCTCCCGGAGCAGCGTGCCCTCGGGGTCCGTGAACTTCACGCTGAACTTGTACGTGTACCGCTCGGTGTCGCTGCTGTTGCGGGCGCTCACCGTGGCGACCATGCCGCGCGACGGGTCGTAGACGCAGGACTCGATCTTCACGTCATCCTCGGCGCGGGTCTTGGACTTGCCGCCGCCGGTACCGGAGATCGTGCCCGAGCTGGAGCTCGAACCGGAGGTGGAGCTGGAACCGCTCGTCGTGTCCCCCGAGCCCCCGGTGTACCCGGTGTCCCCGGTGGTCGAGCCACTGCTGCTCGAACCGTCGCTGCTGCCACCGCTCGACGAGGAGGAGGACGAGGACGACGAGCCGTTGTCGCAGCCACCACCGCTGGAGCCGCGGGCTCCGGTCAGGGCGACGACAGCGATACCGAAGACGGCAATGGCGCGGACATGACGAATCTTCACGTTTCAACCCCCGTTGAAAGTGTGGGTATGCAGGGAATGCGCCCGACGGATCTTGACGAGCGCACGTCACCCTAGCAGCGCGAGGCGCATCCTCTGTCCCCTGGTCCAGCCGTCCAGGCCGCTTCCGGAGGGCTGTCCGCATCCGGGCCACGGCCGCCCGCATGGTGGCGGACTCCGAGGTCGGTGGCGGGGCGATGAGTTTCGGGGGCGTGCGGAGTCCAACCGTTGAAGAGTCGGCCGTACGAGCCGACGGGCCTGCCCATCCGGCCGTCGTGCGCGACCGGCGGCCCGGTGTCAGGCTGACGTGACACGGACCTTCGAAGGGGAAATCCTCATGATCACCACCGACCCCGTTCCCGGCGCCCCGTGCTGGCTCGACCTCGGCGCACCCGACGTACAGGCCGCGGCGGCGTTCTACGGCGCCGTACTCGGCTGGGAGTACGAGCCCATGGAGGGCGGCGAGGACATGGAAGGCGGGATGTTCCGCAAGGACGGCAAGATCGTCGCCGGGCTCGGCAAGCTCACCGAGGAGGGCGCGCGCTCGGCATGGATGATCTACTACAGCGTCACCGACGCGGACGCCACCACCCGGGCGGTCGAACAGGCGGGCGGCACGGTCCGGGTGGCTCCCATGGACCTCGACGAGTGGGGCCGGATGGCGCAGTACAGCGACCCCCTGGGCGGCCAGTTCGCCGCCTGGCAGCCGGGCACCAACACGGGCGTGGAGCTGATGGACGCGCCGGGCTCGCTGTCCTGGACGGAGCTGTACACGAGCGATGTCGCGGGCGCGAAGAAGTTCTACGGCGATGTCTTCGGCTGGTGGTACAGCGACATGGAACTGCCGGGCGGCGGTGGCACGTACTCCCTGGTCACCCCGGCCGGGGCGCCCGAGGAGCGGATGCAGGGCGGCATCATGGGCCTGCCGAAGGAGAACCTCGCCCTGACGAACGGGCGGCCGTACTGGCACCCGGTCTTCCACGTCGAGGACTGCGACGCCGCGGTCGCCAAGGTCACCGGGAACGGGGGCAACGTGCAGATGGGGCCGGAGGACGCGGAGGGAGTCGGCCGGCTCGCCGTCTGTGTCGACCCGTCGAACGCGGACTTCGTGGTGCTCACCCCGGTCAAGAGCTGAACCGGGCGGTTCGTTGCGCGGCTCCGCTCCGCTCCACCATGCCGGCGGGGCGGGCCGCGCACCCCCTCGACGAGGTGTGCCCTCCACACGAGGTGTGCCCTGAAAGAAGCGAGGCGTGCCCTGAAAGCGCTTCGCCCGTCCTCGCCTCGTCCGGTACGGTCACGGGATTGTCCGCACTGCCGGGAGCCCATGGGGTTCGCGTGTGGTCTTCCGGGGAATTCCCAGGCCGAGAGCAGGTTTCGTTATGGCATGTCGTATCAGTGAGCTCGTGCTCGGTTGCCGAGACCCTGAGCTGCTGGCACGGTTCTGGTGCGAGGTCCTGGACTTCGTCGTGCTCGATCGCGAGGACGACGGCACGCTGGAGATCGGGCCGCGCGAAGGGTTCGGTGGTCCGCAGCCGACGATCATCCTCAGTCGCAGGGATGAGCCGGAGAAGGGGAAGTCCCGGCTCCACATCGACGTCAACGCCACCGACCGCGACCAGGACGCCGAGCTCGAACGCCTTCTGAAGCTCGGTGCGCGCCCGGCCGACATCGGCCAGACGGGGCAGGAGCAGTGGCATGTCCTGACCGACCCCGAAGGCAATGAGTTCTGCCTGCTCAAGGCCCGCCTCAACCCGCTCTGATCCCACCGGGGACCTCGTGGCCGTCCGGGCGGTGACGAGGCGGCCCGACCCGACCGATGAGCAAGGGGCGCGGCTGGAACCGCTGTTGCCCGCGCCCAGGCGATCGGGTCGGCCGTCGGTGTGGACTCAACGACCGCCCAGGCGGACCAGGCCGCGTGGAGGGGCTGCATGGGGGCCGCACGCACAGCCGTGCCCAGAACTATGGTGTCCCACCACATACGACCCTGACCAGCGCGTTTCTACGGTGTGGCGACACGCAATCGTCCCCGCCGACCGCCTGGAAGTGGTGTTCATGGCCGCCCCCGCAACCGCTGCCCCACCCCCGTCCAACCTCCGCCGTATCGTCGCCGCGAGTCTCATCGGCACCACCATCGAGTGGTACGACTTCTTCCTCTACGGATCGGCCGCGGCTCTGGTCTTCAACAAGCTGTTCTTTCCCGAATCCGACCCGCTCGTCGGGACGTTGCTGTCGTTCCTGACCTACGCCGTCGGGTTCGCCGCGCGGCCGCTCGGGGCGTTGGTGTTCGGGCACTACGGGGACCGGCTCGGGCGCAAGAAGCTGCTGGTGCTGAGTCTGTTGCTGATGGGTGGAGCGACGTTCGCGATCGGGCTGCTGCCGACGCACGCGACGATCGGGACGGCCGCTCCCGTCCTGCTGACCGTGCTCCGGCTGGTGCAGGGGTTCGCGCTCGGCGGGGAGTGGGGCGGGGCCGTACTTCTGGTGTCGGAGCACGGGGACGCCCGGCGGCGTGGGTTCTGGGCGTCGTGGCCGCAGACCGGGGCGCCGGCCGGGCAGTTGCTGGCGACCGGGGTGCTGTCCGCGCTGACGGCGCTGCTGTCGGACGCGGCGTTCACGTCGTGGGGGTGGCGCATACCGTTCCTGCTGTCCGGGGTGCTGGTGATCGTCGGGTTGTGGATTCGTCTCTCTGTCGATGAATCGCCGGTGTTCAAGGCGGCGCTCGCGCACGCCGCCGAGCGCGAGGCGGCGTCCGGTCAGGCCGAGAAGGCACCCCTGGTCGCCGTCCTGCGGCACCACTGGCGCGACGTGCTGGTCGCGATGGGCGCGCGGATGGCGGAGAACATCAGCTACTACGTGATCACCGCCTTCATCCTGGTGTACGCGACCACCTCCGCCGGGCTCAGCAAGCAGACCGCGCTCAACGCCGTACTCATCGCGTCCGCCGTGCACTTCGCGGTCATTCCGGCGTGGGGAGCGCTGTCGGACCGGATCGGGCGCCGGCCGGTGTATCTGATCGGTGCGGTCGGTGTGGGTCTGTGGATGTTCCCCTTCTTCGCGCTCATCGACGGCAGGTCGTTCGGAGGTCTGCTCCTGGCCGTCACCGTGGGCCTGATCCTGCACGGTGCGATGTACGCGCCGCAGGCCGCGTTCTTCTCGGAGATGTTCGCGACGCGCGTGCGGTACTCCGGCGCCTCGATCGGGGCCCAGTTCTCCTCGGTGGCGGCCGGTGCTCCGGCGCCGCTGATCGCGACCGCGCTGTTCGTCGACTACGGGAGCTCGACACCGATCGCCCTGTACGTCATCGCCGCCGCGCTGCTGACGGTCGTGGCCATCGGCTGCGCCCGGGAGACCCGGGACCGGGACCTGACCGAGGTCGCGGCGGGCCGGAACGGGGCGGACAAGGGCGGCGACGCGGTGGCCGCCGAGGACGTGCCGACGACCGCCTGACGCGCCGGTGGGGCCACAGGGGCCGCGTGGACCGTGCAGGACGGTCCACGCGGCCCCGCCCCGTTCCGTGCGGTCACACTCCCGGTCGTACGCGAGGTGTTCGTGGGCGTTCACGAGGGTGTTCGTAGGGCGTTCGTCCGGTCAGCGGGCGACCGCCCCGGATATCGCGTGCAGCCGGAGCGCGAGCTGGATCTCCAGGGCGCGGGCGGGCGACTGCCAGTCGTCGCCGAGAAGCCGGCCGACGCGCTCCAGCCGCTGGGCCACCGTGTTGACGTGGACGTGGAGTTCGTCCTTCGTACGGGCCGGGCTCATCCCACTCGCGAAGTACGCGTCGAGCGTCCGCACCAGGTCCGTGCCGCGCCGCTCGTCGTAGTCGGTGACCGCGCCGATGGTGCGGCCGACGAAGCCCTCGATGTCGCGGCTGTCGGCGAGCAGCAGCCCGAGGAAGCCGAGGTCCCGCGCCGCCGCGCCCTCTCCCGAGCGGCCCAGCAGACGCAGCGCCTCGACACAGCGCCGCGCCTCGGCGTACCCCCCGGCCGTCGCTCCCGGGGTGGCGACGAGGGCCTCCACCGGGGCCGAGGCGCCCACGGTGACCGGTTCCCGCAGGGTGCCGCCGAGGTGCTTCGCGGTGTGCCGGGCGAGATCCGCGGCGCTGTCCCCGGGGCCGAGGGGCAGCAGCAGGACCGTACCGCCGTCGCGGGCGGCGGCCAGACCGTGGCGGGTGGCCGCGAGGTGCGAGGCCGCGGAGTAGAGACGCTGGCGGTCCGCGGTGGCCCGTGAGGCACCGTCGGCACCGTCGGCAGCGCGGGTGCCGGGGTGGTCGGCGATCCGGGCGGCGAGCACCACGTGCGCCGCGTCGAGGTCGGCTCGCAGCCGCGTCGCCCGTTCACGCAGCAGACGCGGGTCGCGGCCCGGTGCGTCGAGCAGGTCGTCGAGCAGTTCGCCGCGTACGCGCTGCTCGGCCTCGCCCGCGGAACGGCGGGCCAGGAGCAGCAGTGACGTGACCATCGCGGCCCGCTCCAGCGTGCGCCGGTCGACGGGGTCGAGCGAGGGGTGGCCGTGCAGCACGAGCGCGCCCAGCAGTTCGCCGCCCGCCGACACCGCCGCCAGCCAGTCGTCGTGGTGGCGGATCGCGTGGCCGTCGGTACCGGAGAGGGCCAGGGCCGTCAGGGAAGGCGAGCCGAGGTCGGCGAACTCGACCGTCCCGCCGAGCACTTCGGACAGGGCGTCGGCCACGTCATGGACCCCGCCACCGTGCAGGACCAGTTCGGTGAGCCGGTCGTGCACGTCCGACGCGCGCTCGATGACGGCGCTGTGGTCCCGGATGATCTCATTGGCCCGCTCCAGCTCCGCGAGGGCGGAGCGGGTCTCGGCGAGCAGATTGGCGGTGTCGATGGCCACCGCGGCGTGTGCGGCGAACGAGCCCAGCAGCGCCACCTGTTCGCGTTCGAAGACGCGGGCGCGCCGGTCCGCGGCGAAGAGCACTCCGATCACCTGGCTGCCGAGCATCAGGGGAACCCCGAGGATCGCGACGAGGCCCTCGTCCCGGACTCCCGAGTCGATCGTCCGGGTGTGCTGGAAGCGCTCGTCGTCGAAATAGCTCTCGGTCACATACGGTCTGGCGGTCTGGGCGACGAGCCCGCCGAGCCCCTCCCCCATGCCGAGACGCAGCTGCTGGAAGCGGGCCGACACCGAGCCCTCGGTGACGCGCATGTAGGTGTCACCGGCGGCCGGGTCGTTGAGGCTGAGATAGGCGACCTCCGTGCCGAGGAGCGAGCGGGCGCGCTGCACGATCGCCCGGAGCACCGCGTCGAGGTCGCGCAGACCGGACAGGTCATGGGCGGTCTCGAAGAGGGCCGACAGCTCCGCCTCGCGGCGCCGTCTGCCCTCCAGCTCGGCCCTCACACGCAGGGCGAGCTGCTTGGCGTGCTCCAGCCCGGACAGCGTCTCGGAGTCCGCGCCGCCCGCACGGGCGAGCAGCACGGGCCTGTCATACGCCTCGACGGCGGCGCCGCGGGCGAGGAGCTCCAGGTAGGAGGCCTGATCGTGGGACATGAACACAGGGATACCTGCCGTGTGGGGCGCGCACCAGCCCCTGTGGACGGCACGGCCGATGTGGACAACTCCGTCATCCCCCGCCGCGCCGGCCCCGGCGACGCCGGCCCGAGACACCCACCGGCCCAAGCGCGGCCTACGCCCGGGAGACCCCGGTCCAAGCGCGGCCTGCGCCCGGGAGACGCGGCCTCCGGGCTCTAGTGCGCGGTCCAGCCGCCGTCCAGTGCCAGGGAGGCCCCGGTGATGAACGACGCCTGCGGCGCGCAGAGGTACGCGACGGCCTCGGCCACCTCGTCGGGCTCGATGAGCCGCTTGAGCGCGGAGTCCTTGAGCAGGACGTCCGTGAGCACCCTCTCCTCGGGAATGCCATGGGCCGTGGCCTGGTCCATGATCTGCCGCTCCACCAGTGCGGTGCGCACATAGCCGGGGTTGACGCAGTTGGAGGTGACCCCGTGCGGGGCCCCCTCCAGAGCAGCTGTCTTGGAGAGGCCCTCCAGACCATGTTTGGCGGCCACATACGCGGACTTGTAGGCAGAGGCGCGCAGCCCATGCACGGAGGAGATGTTGACGATCCGGCCCCATCCCTGCCCGTACATATGCGGCAGGGCGCCCCTGATCAGCCGGAACGGTGCTTCGAGCATCACGGTGAGCACCGTATGGAACACGTCCGTCGGGAACTCCTCGATGGGGCGGACCAGCTGGAGCCCCGCGTTGTTGACCAGAACGTCCGCTCCGGCGGCGGCCGCCTCCGCCGCGTCGAGGTCGGTCAGATCGAGGACCTGCGGCTCGACGACACCGGCCAGGCCCGGTCCCAGCGCCAGCGACTCCTCGACGAGGGCTGCCAGACCGTCCGCCTCCCGGTCCACGGCCCTGACCTTGGCCCCCGCGGCCGCGAGCCGCAGTGCGCAGGCCCGGCCGATGCCGCCCGCGGCTCCGGTGACGAGCGCCGTACGCCCGCCGAGATCAAGGCCGAGGGCGGCGGACAGGGGGGCTGCGGGACGGAGGGCTGCGGAGTGGGGCGCGGGCGCGGCACCCGTATGTGTGGTCATGCTCCGCACCCTAGGCAGGGGGCCCAAGGCGACCGATGTGGTCAGCGCCCACAGTTCACTCAGGAACGGTGGAGTCGAACCACGTCGGGCCGTCGGTAAGGGCCTGCTTGATCCGGAAGAGAGCGAACTCCTGGAGCTTCGGCAGCGCGTCCACCGGGAACCAGCCGACGTCCAGCGACTCCTCGTCATTGACGCGCGCTTCGCCGCCGACGGCCCGGCAGCGCATCGTGATGTCCATGAACTGGCAGCAGTCGCCGTTCGGATACGTCACCGGCTTCCTGAACGCCTCCACGAGCACGACCCGCTCCGCGACACAGCGCACCGCGGTCTCCTCGTAGACCTCCCGCACCGCCGTCACCGCCGGCTGCTCCCCCGGTTCGGGGATCCCGCCGATGATCGACCACGTGCCGGTGTCGGCCCGCCTGCCCAGGAGCACCCGGTCCTCGTCGTCGAAGACGACCGCGCTCACTCCCGGGAGGAAGAGCAGCTGGTTGCCCGCGCTGGCCCGGATCTCGCGGATGAAGTCAGGAGTCGGCATACCTCGACCCTAACCGGACCCCGTCCGCGGCATCCGGACCCAGGTGGTGTCCTCACGGTCCCGTCCGCCCGGCGACACTGCTGCGAAGACCCTCCCCAGGGGTGTCCGCCGCCCCGCCCGGCACCTCGGTGCGACGGGCGCGGACGATCACCGTGCCCGCCCAGCCGAGACCGGCCAGCGCGAGACCCATCAGCACGAACTCGGGCAGGGTGCCCATCCGGGTCGCCGGGGTCAGCGAGGAGCGCAGCGGCACCTCGGCGACCAGGGCGTCCGGCGTGAACATCTCCGTCTGCTGGACGATCTTCCCGTCCGGCCCGATGACCGCGCTGACCCCGCTGGTGACGGGGACGACGACGGCCCTGCTGTGCTCGACGGCCCGCACCCGCGACATGGCCAGCTGCTGGTACGTCATCTCGCTGCGCCCGAAGGTGGCGTTGTTGCTGGGCACGGAGATGAGCTGGGCGCCGTGTGTGACGGTGTCCCTGACCGCCCAGTCGAAGGCGGCCTCGTAACACGTGGCGAGGCCCACCTTGGTACCCGCCAGATCGAACACGCCGACCTTGTTCCCCGGCCCGAAGTCGCGGCGGACCCGGTCGACGTCCGAGCTGAAGATCCGGACGACGGAGCGCATCGGGATGTACTCGCCGAACGGCTGGACGTGCCGCTTGTCGTATTCGGCGACCGGGCCCTTCGCCGGGTCCCACTCGATCAGGGTGTTGCGGAGCTTGCCCGTCTCCGGGGCGATGACCGACCCGACCACCGTGGGCACGCCGATCGCCTTCACGGCCCGGTCGATGACGAGCCGGGCGTCGGGGTTGCGGTACGGGTCGAGGTCCGAGGAGTTCTCCGGCCACAGCACGAAGTCGGGCTTGGCCGCCTTGCCCGCCGTGACGTCGTCGGCGAGCTGCTTCGTACGGAGGGCGTGGTTGTCCAGGACCTGGCGGCGCTCGGCGTTGAAGTCGAGTCCGGCCTTCGGCACGTTGCCCTGGATGGCCGCGACGGTCGCGGTGCCCTGCTCGGCGGAGTCGTCGACGAGCGGCAGCGCGGCGAGGGCGCCGGTGACGGGGACGAAGACGGTGAGCGCCGCGGCCGCGAGGGGGCCGCGCGGCAGTTCGCCGGTCCGGCGGTACGTACGCAGGCGGCGCGCCGTCTCGTACAGGCCGAAGCCGCAGAGGGCGACGGCGAAGCCGAGTACGGGGGTGCCGCCCACCGCGGCGAGCGGCAGGAAGACGCTGTCCGCCTGTCCGAACGCGATCTTGCCCCAGGGGAAGCCGCCGAACGGCGCACGGGCCCGCGCGGCCTCGCCGAGGACCCAGAGGGCCGCGCCCCACAGGGGCCACAGTGGCAGCCGCGTCACGAGGGCGATGCCCAGGCAGGCGAACGCGATGAACAGCGCTTCGATCGCGGCGAGCGCGATCCACGGCAGCGGCCCGACCTCCTCGCCGGTCCAGACCAGCAGCGGGAGCAGGAAGCCGAGGCCGGAGAGGTAGCCGAGGCCCAGGGCCGCTCGCGGGCGACGCCCTTGGAGGCACCAGCCGAGCAGAGCGAAGGCCGGCAGGGCCAGCCACCACAGGGGCCTCGGCGGGAAGCTGAGATAGAGCAGCACCCCGGACAGCGCGGCCATACCGGGCCGTAGGAGCCGCCGCGGCAGCGGCCGAGGGACCCGGCCGGACGCGGCTTGAACGGGCTGGGCATCGGCGGAGGTGATGGTCGCGGTCACGAGCCGGAGTCTACGGCGGCCGAAGTCACGGATCGGAACCCCGGCCGGGTCCGGCCGGGGTTCCGATCGGGGTGACGGGGCCTTCGGAGCGCTCTCCGGGGCGATCGGCGATCCCCGGCCCCGCGGTCCGGGTGCACGCGCCGCCCTGCCTTCCCGGAACCCCGACCCACAGTTCCTGCGCGTGCATCCACAAACCGCCGCCCCCGCCGTTACTGTGTGCGCCAGTGCCCGTCACACGTCGGGGGGTCGACGGGATGGCAGCAACGGCGGACCGTACGACCGCAAGCCGCCACCGGACACATCGGGCGTATCGCCGCGCACAGCAAGCACCCGGCGGTGTCCCCGATGCCGTCGGTGTCGCCGTCCTCGCCTTGTGCGCCGCATGGTCGCTGATCAGCGCGGCGGGCCGGGACGCGCGGCCCGAGGGGTTCCTGCTGGCCGTGCTGGCGGTCGCCGCCGGATACGCGTGCGGGCGGATCTTCGGCACGCTGCTGCCGGTGGCGGCCGCGGCCGTCACCGCGCTCGCCGCGCTCGCCCTCGCGGTCGCCTCGCCGCACGGAACGGCGGGTGCCACGACGGCGGCGGCGCCGGTCGGCCGCACCGGCATGGCCGCCGCGCTGCTCGTCCTGGCCGCCGGGGCGGCGTGCGGCGCGGCCGGTGGCGGCGCGTGTGCTGCTGCGGGTCCTGGCACTCGCCGTCGTCGGCACCGCGTTCGTGCTCGGCACGACCGCGGGGTTCGCGGCAGCCGTCGGCGTACTCGTGTGCTCGTCGGCAGCGGCCCGCATGCGCCGCCGCCCGCCGGCGCTGGCGGGGTTCGCGCTCGCCACCGCACTCGTGACCGGGGGGGTCCTGGGCGGTGACGGATGACGCGCTGCCGGAAGGACTCGCGGCGGTGGTGGAGGAGCGGCTCACCCCGCAGCGGGTGCTGCTGTGGCGGGACGCGGCCGAGATCGCGAAGGCACACCCGGTCCTCGGTGCCGGGCCCGGCCGGTTCGGCGATCTGAGCCCGGCCACGCAGCAGGCGCCCCAGTTCCCGCAGTCCGACGGCACGCCCGCCCCGGCCCCGCTCCAGCAGGCGGCGGAGCAGGGGCTCGTGGGCGTCGGGCTGCTCGGTTCGCTGTTCGGCCGGCTGCTGTACGCGCTGTGGCGCTCGCCCCGCTCCACTCCGGTGGTGCTGAGCGCGGGGGCCGCGCTCACCGCGCTGGTGGCGCTGGCGAGTGTCGGGGACGCCTTGAGTCATACGCCGGTCGCGGTGGGCGCGGGGGTCCTCGCGGGGCTGGCGACGGCGCGGGAATCGTCCGACACACGGCGAGCCCGGGTCTCGTAAGTCGGGCCCGTTACGCCGCCCCCGGGCCAGGACGCTCAGGCCCCCGTCGAGGCCGTCGGGCGGAGGTGGCCGCGGATCACGCGGACCGCCGCCTCCGCGTCGTCCACGGTGACGGTGAAGGTCCGGCCGTCGCCGAGGTCGAGGACCAGGCCCTCGCCGCGGCGCACGATGACCGCGGTGCCCTTCTCGGGGCGCCAGCGGCAGCCCCAGCCACCCCATTGGCGTGGGCAGATCCTGGGCACGAACTCGGCGCCCACGACGGACGCGAGGGGGATCCTCCGGCGCGGCAGGCCCATATGACCGCACCGCACCTCCAGGGCGTCGCGGTCGATCGTGACCACTACATAGACGAAGGCCAGGGTCCCGAAGAGCATGAGCAGCCCGGCGGCGACGCAGCCGATCACGGACATGAGGAGCGCGATGATGCCCGAGGTCCACGGGGAGTCGACGGCGAGCTCGATGCCCAGCGCCATGCAGGCCGCACCGGCGGCCGCGAGCACCCATTGGATGCGATTCGTCGCGCGGCCGGTCCAGAGTTCGGGCAGTGGCTCTACGGCCTGCCCCTCGGCACGGGGGTGGTCCGTCATGCGTCGCACACTACTCACGTTCCGCTCAGGCGGCACCGTCACGTCAGTGCGCGGGCGTGACCGTATCCATCGCGCCGAGCAGGCGGCCCTCGGCGTACTCCAGCGCCTCCTCCGGCAGCCGCGACGCACGGCCGCTGAGCAGCACCGTCAGGCGCGCGCTCGGCGTGGCCCCGGTCGCCGGGCGGGCGTCGATGCGGCGCAGGGCCTGCGCGGCGACGGCCCCGGCGGAGCCGTGCAGGACGACCGGCGGCAGCCCGGCGGGGCGGCGCTCGCTCACGGCTGTACGGATGCGCTCGGCGACGAGCTCGTAGTGGGTGCAGCCGAGGACGACCGCGCGTACGTCCATCGGAGTGAGCGCGGCGGCCGCGGCGACGGCGCGGTCGATCCCGGCGTCGTCCGCGTACTGCACGGCGTCCGCGAGTCCGGGGCAGGGCACCTCGGTGACCGCGGCGCCGTCGGCGAAGTCACGGATCAGCCCGCGCTGGTACGGGCTGCCGGTGGTGGCGGGCGTGGCCCAGATCGCGACGCGGCCGCCGCCCGCCGCGGCCGGCTTGATGGCCGGTACGGTGCCGATGACCGGGAGTCCGGGCTCCAGCTCCGCGCGCAGGGCCGGGAGGGCGTGCACCGACGCCGTGTTGCAGGCGACGATCAGGGCCTCGGGGCGGTGCGACGCGGCGGCGCGGGCGGCGGCGAGCGCGTGCTCCGTGACGTCGTCCGGGGTACGCGGGCCCCACGGCATTCCGTCGGGGTCGGAGGAGAGGACCAGATCGGCGTCCGGCCGCAGCCGGCGCACCGCGGCGGCCGCCGCGAGCAGGCCGATTCCGGAGTCGATGAGGGCGATCTTCACCCAGTCACCCTAGCCGACGACACCAACGCCCCCGACGCCGCCGACGGCCCTTGCGGTCCTGGCGAAGTGGGGCAGACTGCGGCGAATGAGCACCATTGCGTGGATCGCGTTGGGATCTCTGGCCGCCTGGCTCTGGCTGCTGCTGGGGCAGGGCTTCTTCTGGCGTACGGACCAGCGGCTGCCGCGGCGCGGGGCACCCGGGGAGTGGCCGCCCCCCGAAGGCCGCGTTCCGGGCAGCGCCCGCTGGCCGTCCGTCGTGATCGTCGTACCGGCCCGGGACGAGGCCGGCGTGCTGCCCGAGAGTCTGCCGTCGCTGCTGCGGCAGGACTATCCGGGCGAGGCCTCGGTGATACTCGTCGACGACGGCAGCACGGACGGTACGGGCCCGCTCGCCCGTGAGCTGTCCGTCCGATGCGACGGACTGCCGCTGACGGTGACCTCCCCCGGTGAGCCCGGACCCGGCTGGACGGGCAAACTGTGGGCGCTGCGCCACGGCATCGCGCTGGCGCGGGCCGAGCGGCCCGAGTACCTGCTGCTCACCGACGCCGATATCGCGCACGAGCCGGACAGCCTGCGCGAACTGGTCGCCGCGGCCCGCACGAACGGCCTCGACCTCGTCTCACAGATGGCGCGGCTGCGCGTCGCCACCGTGTGGGAGCAGCTGGTGGTGCCCGCCTTCGTCTACTTCTTCGCGCAGCTCTATCCGTTCCGGTGGATCAACAAGGAGCGCCCCTGGGCCACGGCCGCGGCGGGCGGTTGTGTGCTGCTGCGCACCGACGCGGCCGAGCGGGCCGGCATCCCCGAGTCGGTCCGTCAGGCGGTGATCGACGATGTGGCGGTGGCGCGGGCGGTGCGCAGGGCGGGCGGACGGGTCTGGCTGGGGCTCGCGGACCGGGTGGACAGCATCCGTCCGTATCCGCGGCTGACCGATCTGTGGCGGATGGTGTCGCGCAGCGCGTACGCCCAGCTGCGGCACAACCCGCTGCTGCTCGCGGGAACGGTGGCGGGGCTGGCGGTGGTGTACCTCGCGCCGCCCGTCGCGCTGTGCGTCGCGTGGCTGGCGCCGGACGCCCCCGGGGGAGCGGTGGCCGGCTGGGCGGGGTTCCTGGCGTGGGCGGTGATGGCGGGGACGTACCTCCCGATGCTCCGCTACTACGGGCAGCCGCCCGGGATGGCCCTGCTGCTGCCGTTCACCGCTCTGCTCTATCTGCTGATGACGGTGGATTCCGCGGTGCAGCACTACCGGGGCCGGGGCGCGGCCTGGAAGGGGCGTACGTACGCCCGCCCCGATCCGGCGCCCGGCCGGCGAGGGGGTACGGCGTAGGTCACTTCCTGCCCGGCGTCCAGTTCATGCCCCAGCCATAGGCGTAATCGATGGTGCGCTGCGGGCTGACCCCGCGCTCGGGGACCAGATAGCGCGCCTCGCGCTGGACGAGCAGGTCGCCGCCCTGGTTGGTGAGGAGGACGAGGGAGCAGACGGTGGAGGGGACGGTGCACTCGTCGAGGGAGAAGCCGACGGGGGCACCGTGCTGGGGCTGGAGGGTGACCGTGGCGTGCAGATCGGCGAAGCTGCGCGCACCTTCGTAAATCGTGACAAAGATGACGACGCGTCGGAGCTTGTCCTTGTGGTCGAGGTTGATGGTGAGGTTCTCGCCCGTGGACACGGCGCCGGTGCGGTCGTCGCCGTCGAGGTGGATGTACGGCGGCCGGTGGAGCGATCCGAACGCGTTGCCGAGGGACTGGACGACCCCCTTGCTGCCGTCGGTGAGTTCGTAGAGGGCGCACAGGTCGAGGTCGAGGTCGGCGTGCAGGGCGACGGCCTGGCCGAGTTTCGCGCCCCAGCCCTTGAACTGCTTGCGCACCTCCCAGTTGAGGTTGACGCGCATGGCGCCGGATGTGCCGCCCTGCTTGCTGAGCGAGACGGTCGGCGATTCCTTCGTCAGGGTGACTTTGGTGAGGCGTACGGGAGCAGTCACCTGCGCGGGTGGTGTAACGGGCGCGGATGACGCGACGACCGCCTCGGGCGCCGGAGGCACCACGGCCGCCGGCTCCTGGGGCTCGTCGACCGTGATGCCGAAGTCGGTGGCGAGCCCCGCCAGCCCGGAGCCGTAGCCCTGCCCCACCGCACGGAACTTCCACGCGCCCTGGCGCCGGTAGAGCTCGCCGAGGATGAACGCGGTCTCGACGGTCGCGTCCCGGCTGTCGTACCGGGCGATCTCCGCTCCCCCGGCTGCGTCCACGATCCGTACGTACAGTCCCGGCACCTGCCCGAAGCTGCCGCCGTCCGCCGAGGCGACCACGACGACCCGCTCGATCGCGGGCTCCACCGCGGCCAGGTCGACGGACAGGCTGTCGGTCGTCTGCTCCCCCGTGGCGTGCTTGCCCTCGTGCCGCACCGCACCGGAGGCGTGCTCGGGCTGGTTGTAGAAGACGAAGTCCGCGTCGGAGCGCACCTTTCCCGACCCGGAGTCCAGCAGGAGCGCCGACGCGTCGACGTCGGGCACGCCATTGCCGGAACGCCAGCCCAATTCCACCCGGACATTCGGCGACGGCACCGGAACATTGGCTCCCTTGAGCATGGTCATCCTCGCCCCCGTCACGGGTCCTCGCGCCGACGCTTTCCTTCCCCGCCAACCTATGCCCGGGGCCGCCGGAACGACCCCCGCCGACCCGCGGGTAACCCCTGTTCAGCTTGCCCTTTACACGATCTAGACACTCCGGAGCGACCGTTTTTCTCACATTCGCTCGTATTGGGGATCGGAGGTCACTCGTAACACGTCAAACAACCCTCTTATCGGTCTCCCCAACCAGCACATCGTGGGCTTAACTTATGTGCCATGACCTCCCCCCGCTCCACCTACGGCGGCGGTTACTACGCCGCGCCGTCGTTCCCCGACACCCCGATCTACGACTCCCTGGTCGCTGAGCGGGGCACGCCTCAGATCGCCCCGATCCGAGTGCCTTCCGCGTACGACACCGGCAACAGCTATCTGCCGGCGCTGCCCGCGGCCCTGCCCGCCCTTCCGGCGGCCCCTTCCCACCACACTCCTTCGTACGGATACCCGCAGCCGATGCCGCAGCCCGTTCCGCTGCAGCACGCGCCCGCGCCGTACATCCCCCAGCAGCCCACCGGCCCGCGCGGGTACCCGGGCGCCCAGCCGCAGCCCATGCCCCGCCCGGTGACGGCCGGGTACGAGGCGATGCGCCCCGCGGCGCCGCGCCCGATGCCCGCCCCCGCTCCGTACGACGACCCGTACAACCGCCCCTACCAGGGAGGCGGCTACTGACGGACGGGCCGAGCGGACCGCCGGGAGCGGCAGGGGCCCGCGGGGCGGCTGGCAGGATGGTCGTATGCCAAATCCTGTGATCCGCTCCCTCCACGTCCACCCGGTCAAGTCGGTCGCCGGTCACGCGCCGCGCGAGGCCGTCGTGGAACCGTGGGGGCTCGTCGGCGACCGCCGGTGGATGCTCGTCGACACGGAGAACAGGGCCGTCACGCAACGCCAGCAGGCGCGGCTGGCATTGGTCGGCGCCGAGCCGCTGCCCGGCGGCGCGATCCGGCTGTCCGCACCCGGACAGGAGCGTTTGACGGTCGAGGTGCCCGAGCCGTCGGGCACCGACGTGGTGGAGATCTTCGGGGCGAAGGTGGAGGCGGTGCCCGCGGGCGCCGCCTCCGACGCATGGTTCGGTGAATATCTGGGCACCCCGGCCCGGCTGGTGCACATGGACGCCCCCGAGCACCGCCGCCGTATCGATCCGGCCTACTCACTGCCCGGCGAGACGGTGTCCTTCGCCGACGGCTACCCGCTGCTCATCGCCTCCGTCGCGTCGCTCGACGCGCTGAACTCCCTCATCGCCCAGGGCGACCACCCCGACGAAGGCCCGCTGCCCATGAACCGGTTCCGGGCCAATCTCGTCGTGGAGGGCGCGGCCCCGTGGGCCGAGGACGGATGGAAGCGCATCCAGGTCGGCGAGGTCCGCTTCCGGGTGGTCAAGCCGTGCGGGCGGTGCGTCGTCACCACCACCGACCAGCTGACGGCACAGCGAGGCAAGGAGCCGCTGCGTACGCTCGCCCGGCATCGCCGCTTCGGCGACAAGCTGGTGTTCGGCCAGAACCTGATTCCCGAGCACACCGGAACCGTCCGGGTGGGGGATCCTGTACGGATCCTCGCCTGAGGCCCTGAGCCCCGGAGCTCCTGAGCCCTGCGACCGTAAGGACACGGGCGACGGAGGCGAGGAGGGCGGCTGACCGGTCAACTCCCACTGCCCGCGCGCGCTACGGTGGTGCGCACATCACGCGACAGCACACACACCGGCGTACGAGGTGGGGGCAGAGCAGCACCATGGCACAGGGCACCGTTCAGGTGACGCACACCGGCACATCGCGGTGGCGGCGCCGCACAGGCGAGTACGCCTCCCTCGCCGCCGCCCTGGAGGCCGCCGGCGACGGCGACATCCTCACCGTCGCCCCCGGGACGTACCGGGAGAACCTCGTGGTGCGGCGCGCCGTGACCCTGCGCGGGCCCGACGGATCGGTCGGCTCGGTGCGGATCGCACCGTCGGAGGGGGTACCGCTGACCGTGCGGGCCTCGGCGACCGTGCAGGACCTGCACGTCGAGGGGCAGGACACGGCGGCGCCCGCCCTGCTCGTCGAGGACGGCACACCCGAGCTGACGGATCTGCGGATCGTGACCCGCTCCGCCTCGGGCATCGAGGTGCGTGGCGCCGCGCGCCCGACCGTACGGCGCTGCACCGTCGACAATCCGGCCGGGGTGGGGATCGGCGTACTGGACGGCGCGGGCGGTGTGTTCGAGGAGTGCGAGGTGGTCGCGGCCGGACAGTCCGGCGTGTCGGTGCGCGGCGGCGCCCACCCACGCCTGGAGCGCTGCCGGGTGCACCACGCCTCCGGTGCGGGGCTGAGCATCACGGGTGAGGGCAGCGCTCTCGAGGCGCTCGGCTGCGAGGTCTACGAGATCAGGGGCACCGGTGTACAGATCGCCTCGCGCGCGACGGCCCATCTCACCGACTCGACCGTGCACCGGATCTCCTCGGACGGCATCACGCTCGACACGGACGCCGTACTCACCCTCTCCGACTGCGACATCCACGACATTCCGGAGAACGCGGTGGATCTGCGTTCCCGTTCGGTGCTCACGCTGACCCGCTCCACCGTCCGGCGCTTCGGCCGTAACGGTCTTTCCGTGTGGGACCCGGGCACCCGCGTGGACGCCAACCAGTGCGAGATCCACGACAGTACGGGGGACTACCCGGCGGTCTGGGTCAGCGACGGCGCGACCGCCGTCCTGGACTCCTGCCGGGTACACGATGTCCCGGACGCCCTGTTCGTCCTGGACCGGGGCTCGCGCGCCGATGTCGTCGACAGCGATCTGTCCCAGGTGCGCAACACGGCGGTGTCGGTCAGCGACGGCGCCACGGCGCAGCTCGACGACTGCCGCATCCGGGAGGCGTCCACGGGTGCCTGGTTCCGCGACCACGGCAGCGGCGGCACGCTCAGCAACTGCACCATCGACGGGGCCCAGACGGGCGTCATCGTCACCAAGGGCGCCGATCCGACGATCGAACGGTGCACGGTGACGTCACCGGCCGAGGCCGGTTTCTACGTGTCCGCCGAGGGGCGCGGCACGTTCCACGGCTGCCGGGTGACGGGCAGCGGCGGCTACGGCTTCCATGTGATGGACGGCTGCCGTACGACCCTGACGCGGTGCCGCACCGAGCGGTGCGCGCGCGGGGGTTACGAGTTCCCCGACGAGGGTCTGACGGTCGAGGACTGCACGAGCGACGAGAGCGGCGTACGGGCGCAGGCGGCGGGGCGGGCCCCGGCGGTCCTGACCGCGACCCAGCCGGACCGGACCGCCGGGCTGCTCGGCGCGATCCCCGGCCAGCGGGCCGCCGATCCGGAACCGGAGCCCGCGGCGCCGGTGCCTCCCGTCCGTACGTCCACGGACGTGCTCGGCGAACTCGACACGCTGGTCGGCCTGGACAGCGTCAAGCGTGAGGTCCGTACGCTCACGAACATGATCGAGGTCGGCAGGCGGCGCCAGGAGGCGGGCCTGAAGGCCGCGTCGGTGCGGCGCCATCTCGTCTTCACCGGCTCCCCCGGCACCGGCAAGACGACGGTCGCGCGGCTGTACGGCGAGATCCTGGCCTCGCTGGGGGTGCTGGAGCGCGGACACCTGGTCGAGGTGTCCCGGGTGGACCTGGTCGGCGAGCACATCGGCTCCACCGCGATCCGTACGCAGGAGGCGTTCGACCGGGCGCGCGGCGGAGTGCTGTTCATCGACGAGGCGTACGCGCTCTCCCCCGAGGACTCCGGCCGGGACTTCGGCAAGGAGGCCATCGACACGCTCGTGAAGCTGATGGAGGACCACCGGGACGCGGTGGTCGTGATCGTCGCCGGGTACACCGCGGAGATGGAACGCTTCCTTTCCGTCAACCCCGGTGTGGCGTCCCGGTTCTCACGCACCATCACCTTCAGCGACTACGTGCCGGACGAGCTGCTGCGGATCGTCCGGCAGCAGGCCGAGGAGCACGAGTACCGGCTGGGCGAGGGCGCCGCGGAAGCGCTGCTGAAGTACTTCACCGCACTGCCCAAGGGGCCCGCGTTCGGCAACGGCCGTACCGCGCGGCAGACCTTCGAGTCGATGGTGGAGCGGCACGCGGGCCGGGTCGCCGAGCTCGCCGAGGCGAGCACCGACGACCTGACCCTGCTCTATCCGGCGGACCTGCCCGAACTCCCCTGACATGCGGCGGACTCGGCGTCCCGCTGTCCGGGCAGCAGCGCGGGCGGCAGCCGGTCGAGCAGTTCCTCGCGCTCCTCGGCGAACGCCGGGTCGGCCTGGTAGTCGGAGTGGCCCAGGATCGGCTCCGGCAGCGGATGCGTTCCCGTACGCCCGTACACGACGGGGTCCTTGAGGGCGTCCCGGTCGACGGGGGGCCTGCCGTCCTCGGCGGGGAGGAGGACCGGCCCGCCTATCGGGTCGGTGTGCCGCCACAGATTGCGCCAGCAGTGCAGCTCCCGGTTGAGGGCGCGCAGCGGGGTGGGGCCGAAGTAGGCGGGGAACCAGCGGCCGTAGAGGCGCTCGAGCGGTGAGCCGTAGGTCAGGAGGGCGACGCGGCGCCGGGTGGTGGGTGGGAGCTGCCAGACCGCGGAAGCGGCCAGCACACTGCCCTGCGAGTGGCCGGAGATGACGAGCCGTCCACCGGTCCGTCCCGTCCAGGAGGCCATCCGCCAGGTGAGATCGGGGACGGCGCGCTCCGCGTAACAGGGGGGCGCGAAGGGGTGCGCGGCGCGCGGCCAGAACGTGCCGACGTCCCAGAGGATGCCGATGGTGCGACGGGCGGAGGCGTCCTGGTAGGCGCGCCTGCCCCAGGTGACGAAGAGGAGGAAGCCGAGGCCGATCAGCCAGGAGCCGATCGCCTGGGCGGCGTCGGCGGCGCCCTCCACGAGTGGATGGGCGCGGCGGAAGGCCTCCGACGGGACCTCGCCGGTCATCCAGGCCCCGGCCACGGCGCCCGCCCCGAGCAGCAGTGTCGCCGCGCACAGGATGCCGATGATCGTCGGGGCGGCGTCGGTGAGCCCGGCCCTGGCCCGGGTGCCGGCGATGCGCTGGGTGCGTACGGCATCGGGCCGCTCGCCCGCGTACTCCTCCTCGACGCGCGGGGCGAGGGCGCGTGCGGTGCGCCAGGTGCGTACGCCGAGGACCGCGAGCGGGACGAGCAGCAGAAGCAGCAGGACGGGAATGACGGACGCCTGCCAGCTCAGCAGCACGGGCGGCCCGGGGATCGGGCCGCGGCCCACCCCGGGCGTGCCGGGGCCGTCCAGCCAGTCGGCGACGCGCTGCGCGACGCCGCCGGTCATGACGCCGCCGAGCGCGCAGGCCAGCAGCGCGACGGCGGGACCGCCCAGTCCGTACATGGCGGTACGGGCATGCCGGACCCTCCGGTGCAGTACGTGCGCGGCGCCCGCGAGCACCACGACGAGGGCGCCCTGGGCGAGGGCGAGGGCGCGGAAGGCGGTGTCTCCGGGAAGCGTGCCCTGCGAGATCCAGCCGGGCCGGGACCAGGAGGCGTACAGCATCGACAGGGCGAGCAGGACCAGGGAGACGCAGGGCAGCCAGGTGACGACGGCGTGGTCGACGCGGTTGTCGAGCACCCGTTCGCTGCGGCCGCGCCGGAACACGACCGCGACGACGACGAGGCCCGCGAGCACGAGCAGCGACTCCAGGACCCAGCCCGTGACTTCGAGGGCGAGGACTCCCGCGCCCCGGTCGTGCCGGGCCGCGGCCCCGGCGACTGCTCCGGCGATGATGAGGAACCCGGCGGCGGTGTGCGCGGCACGCAGCCGCGCGACGAGCCGTCTGCCGTACCAGAAGCCGGGCCGCCCGAGAGCGGGGCGCACGCCGGTGTCCGCCGCGGCCTCGTCGGCATCCTCGTCCGCGCCCTCGTCGGCGCCTTCCGGCCGGTCCGTCGTCACCGTCGGCGGGCGCTGGGCCTCGTAGGCGCTCCAGGTGCGGTTGGACAGGTACCAGAGCAGGCCCACCAGGAGGGCGGGCACCAGCGCGGCGACGGAGAGACGACGGCCCGGCTGGGACCACCAGCCGCCCTGGGCGGACGAGAGGAAGCCGAGCCAGGAGCGGCCGGCCGAGCAGCGGGCCGAGCCGGCGCACTGCCAGGCCGTGAGGTCGAGCGCCACCTCGCAGGCCGTGGCGATGAGCACCGCGGTGAGGCTGAGGGCCACCAGCCGGACGAGCATGCCGTACAGCCGCACCGTGCGGGCGGGCCCCTTCGTCGTCGGCCGCATCCAGTGCGCGAGGTTCACCACCATGAAGGGGAGCAGCAGCAGCCACAGGGCGCGGGCGCCGTTCCCGGAGGTGAGGTTGGACCAGCAGTAGGCCTCCGGGACCGGTTCGTTCGCGTAGCGCTCCGGATGGCGTTCGGCGTCGACGTCGTCGGCGCGGCGGTACATGGCGGCGGTCTCGTCACCGGTGATCCGGACCGTGCGGGGGTCGTCGAGCATGCCCTGGGGGGTGGCCCCGCCGACGCCGTGGACCAGCAGTTCCAGAGCGGCGCCGCGGCTTCGGGGACTCGGTTCCTGTGGAGCGTCCGATGAGGCAGGTGACACTTCTGCGACTCGCTCTCTGGTGGGAGGATCTCAGGAACTGTCAGCGGATCAGCGGCGCGCCACCACGATCCCGGATCACGGTGTTCTGCCGCGGGACTCTCACGGATTCTCCCCGCGCCCCACGCGAATGGACCGTGGGAGGATGAGAAACCTTGACGGACACGGAAGGACCGGCCCCGGCGGTGAGCGACAATCAGAACCTCCTCGCGGAGCAACGGCGCGCCCTGATCCTCGACGAGGTGCGGCGCCGCGGCGGCGTTCGGGTCAATGAGCTCACCCGCAGGCTGAACGTCTCCGACATGACCGTGCGGCGCGATCTGGACGCCCTCGCCCGGCTCGGTGTCGTCGAGAAGGTGCACGGCGGCGCGGTGCCGGTGGCCGACGCGAGCACGCACGAGCCGGGCTTCGAGGCCAAGTCGTCGCTGGAGCTCAGCGCGAAGGAGGACATCGCGCGGGCGGCCGCGGCGATGGCGGTGCCGGGCAGCGCGATCGCCCTGTCGGGCGGTACGACGACGTACGCCCTGGCGCACCATCTGGTGGACGTGCCGGATCTGACGGTGGTGACCAATTCGGTGCGGGTCGCCGATGTGTTCCACGCGGCGCAGCGCGCGGGCGCGGCGAGCGGTCAGCGGACCGCGGCCGCGACGGTGGTCCTCACGGGCGGTGTGCGCACGCCGTCGGACTCGCTCGTGGGCCCGGTCGCCGACCAGGCGATCCGCTCCCTCCACTTCGACGTGCTGTTCCTCGGGGTGCACGGCATCTCGGTCGAGGCGGGCCTGTCGACCCCGAACCTGGCGGAGGCGGAGACGAACCGCCGCTTCGTCCGTTCGGCTCGGCGGGTGGTGGTCGTGGCCGACCACACCAAGTGGGGGACGGTGGGCCTGAGTTCGTTCGCAAGACTGGAGGACGTGGACACGCTCGTGACGGACGCGGGGCTGTCGGCGCGGGCGCGCGAGGAGATCGCGGAGCTGCTGCCGCATCTGGTGGTGGCCGGGGAGGCGGCCGACCCGGCGGAGTGACCGCCGGGGCGTGCCCGGGACCGCCGCGGGTGGGCGGCCTCGCCCGTGGTCCCGGCCGGGCCGCGCCCAGGTCGTGCGGGGGCGCACCCGACCGTGGGCATCTGACGGCCCGGCCGTTATCGTGTGCGGGCCCGACAGCCGCCCCTCACCGCCGGAGGTCATCCGCATGGCACGCCGACTGCACCCCGTGGAACTCGACTTCGTCGATTCCGCACCCCTGCGTCTGGTGTTCACGGCCGACGTGGGGGCCGCGCCCGCCACTGTCTACCGTGCGCTCGCCGAGGATGTCGAAGGCTGGCCCTCGTGGTTCACGGCGGTCACCGCGGCACGGCCCACGGCCGGGGGCGCGGGCCGTGAGGTCCGGCTGGTCGGCGGTACCCGTTTCCAGGAGACGATCATGGCCGCGGAGCCGGGGGCCCGCTACGCGTACCGCGTGGACGAGACCAACGCCCCCGGTGTGCGGGCGCTGCTGGAGGACTGGCGGCTGACGCCGGCCGGGGCCGGGTGCCGGGTGCGGTGGACGATGGCGGCCGACGGGGCGGCGCCGTTCCGGTTCGGGCTGCGGCTGGGGCGGGCGGCGGTGGGGCGTTCGTTCCGGGACGCCGTACGCAAGCTGGATCTGCGGCTCGCCTCCGCCCCCGCCTGACGGGTCAGTCCGGCCAGACGCCGGTGGTGAGGAAGTCGTCGATCGCGGCGGCGTACGGGGCGATGTCGAGGCCCTGTCCGGCCAGCCAGTCGTCGGAGTAGTACTTGTCGAGGTAGCGGTCGCCGGGGTCGCAGATCAGCGTCACCACGCTGCCCGTACGGCCCTCGGCCACCATCTCCGCGACGATCTTCAGGGCGCTCCACAGGCCCGTTCCCGTCGATCCGCCGGCCTTGCGGCCGATGACCCGTTCGAGCGCCCGTACGGCGGCGACGGTCGCCGCGTCGGGCACCCTCATCATCCGGTCGATGGCGCCGGGGACGAAGCTCGGTTCCATACGGGGGCGGCCGATGCCCTCGATGCGTGAGCCGCAGTCGCTCGTGGCCAGCGGGTCGCCCTGGGTCCAGCCGTCGAAGAAGCACGAGTTCTCCGGGTCGGGCACACAGATCATGGTGTCGTACTGCATGTAGCGCACGTACCGGGCGATCGTCGCCGACGTGCCGCCCGTGCCCGCCGTGGCGACGATCCACGCGGGTTCCGGATAGCGCTCCAGGCGCAGCTGCTGGTAGATCGATTCGGCGATGTTGTTGTTGCCGCGCCAGTCGGTGGCCCGCTCCGCGTAGGTGAACTGGTCCATGTAGTGGCCGCCGGTCCTGGCGGCGAGCGCGGCCGACTCCTCGTACATTCTCCGGGGGTCGTCCACGAAGTGGCACTGTCCGCCGTGGAATTCGATCAGCCGGCACTTCTCGGGGCTGGTGGTGCGGGGCATCACCGCGATGAAGGGCACCCCGATGAGTTTCGAGAAGTACGCCTCCGACACCGCGGTCGAGCCGCTGGAGGCCTCGATGACCGGCTTTCCGGGCCGGATCCAGCCGTTGCAGAGCCCGTAGAGGAACAGCGAACGGGCCAGCCGGTGCTTGAGGCTGCCGGTCGGATGGGTCGACTCGTCCTTGAGGTAGAGATCGATCCCCCACTCCTCCGGCAGCGGGAAGCGCAGCAGATGGGTGTCCGCCGAACGGTTCGCGTCGGCCTGGACCTTGCGTACGGCCTCTTTCAGCCACGCCCGGTACTCCGGATCACTTCGGTCCACGTCCACGGTGGCCGTCGCCTCGTAGGTGCTCATGCGGCCCGCTCCTTCTGCTTTCGCCTGTCCCACTTCCCACCATAAGCCCCTCACCTGCACAAACGTTCGCTTTGGGGTTCCATAGGGTTTCCTTGTGGCAGGGTTGCGGAATGCGCTCTGGTGTCCATGCGGTTACGTGGGCAGACTGAGGTGGAGACGCGCTTGCGAAGGGGGCGGCGGCCATGTCCGATTCCGGGTCCGAGCTGGAGTTCAGCGCCAAGGGTGTACGCATCGAGCGGTGGCCCCGCTCGCTCACCGAGGCGGGTCAAGTTCTCGTCGAGGACGGCCGACTGGCGCTGCTGACCAGCTACGGGCGGGTGATCGACAGTGCGCCCGTGCGGGCCGTACGGGCGGGCAAACCCTGGTTCGCGGGTGACGAGAGCACGGTCGCGACGGTCAACGGCACGCGCTACCGGCTGACCATGGGCGGCAAACCGGGCCGCGGGGATGACGGGCGCCGGCTCGACGGTGCGGCGCTCGCCGGACGTTTCCTCGAAGTGCTGCGCGGGGCCGGAGGCCCCCGGGGCTGAGAGTGCGCGGAGTTGCGCGGCCGCCGTCCCTGGTTCACGCTTGACTACATCACTCAGGGTTCACCGTCGGTGACGCTGCGAACCAGCCCGGCGGCGCGTACAGCAGGCGGCCAACTGCTGGATCCGATCCTTCGTCTTCTTCCGGACCTCATTCGGGGAGTCGCAGCCGTGATCAGCGAGGCAAGCAGGCAATGCACGGTGGAGCTCCAAGCCCTGCCGTCGCGGATCGGTCAGGTCCGCAGAATCGTCTCGGCGCACCTGCGCTACTGGCATCTCGATCCTTTGATCGACCAGGCGGCGCTCGGCGTCACAGAGTTGCTGACCAACGTCCACCGGCACGCCGAACCGGACAAGCAGTGCACCGTCGAGATGGCGCTGCTGCTCGACCGGCTCACCGTCTCGGTGCACGATCACGATCCGAGGCCGCCCACGCTCGGCGCCGCCGGGTTGCTGGCGACCACCGGGCGCGGGCTCGCGCTGATCGAAGCGGTGAGCGAGAGCTGGGGCGTGCTGCCCAAGGGCGACGAGGGCAAGGCCGTGTGGTTCACACTGCCGACTTCGCCGCCGGTGGCGACGGCTGCGCCGTACGCGGTGTACGGGGCGAGGGCCGACGCCCCCTTCCCGGTCGTCGACGCCGAGGCGGGTCGCGCGCCGGCTTCGGCCCGGACGCGGTCGGCCGCACTGGGCTGACGGAGGCGGGCGTCAAGCCCGTCCTCCCTTGGCGTGGCGGCCGAATTCCTCGTCGAGCACGGACAGTCGGCGCCAGTACTCGTCCTCGTCGATCTCGCCCGCCGCGAAGCGGTGCCCGAGTACGGCGATGGGCGACCGCTCGTCGTACCGCCTCAGCGGCCCTCGTCGGCCGAGCCGGGCGGTGCGGCGCACCAGGGTGACGCCGAAGAAGATCACGGCGGCCCAGATCAGCGGGAAGAGCAGGATCCACGGGCCGGGTCCGTCGTGGGCCAGGGTGTTCATCTCGGTCAGCTCCTCGGTTGCGGCTGCGGCTGCGGTTAAGGCCACGGCTGCGGCTGCGGCTGCGGCTTCTGGTTCGCTTCCGAGATTCGCTCCGGGAGGGGGCCCGAGTCGTCGTACGGGCAGCGGCAGTGCGGATACCTCCCCAGGAGTACTGGGTTCTGTACCTACTAGTATGTACATTAAGATCATGAGCACCCCGGAGCGCCTGATCGAAGCCACCCGCGAGCTGCTGTGGCAGCGCGGCTACGTGGGCACCAGCCCCAAGGCGATCCAGCAGCAGGCCGACGCGGGCCAGGGCAGCATGTACCACCACTTCGCCGGCAAGCCGGACCTCGCGCTCGCGGCGATCCGCCGGACGGCCGAGGAGATGCGCGCCGCCGCGGAAGTCCCCCTCGGCGGGCCCGGACCGGCGTACGCGCGGATCTCGGCGTATCTCCTGCGCGAGCGCGACGTGCTGCGCGGCTGCCCCGTCGGACGGCTGACGATGGACCCGGAGGTCGTCGCCAGCGACGAGCTGCGCGCCCCGGTCGACGAGACGCTGGACTGGCTGCGGGAGCGGCTGGAGGGAATCGTCGAGGAAGGGCGTGAGCGTGGCGAGTTCAGTGCGTCACTGGTCCCGTCCGAGATCGCGGCGCTGATCGTCGCGACCGTACAGGGCGGCTATGTGCTCGCGCGCGCGTCCGGATCGACGGCCGCCTTCGACAGTGGCGTACGGGGACTGCTCGCTCTGCTCGCACCGTCCGATCCGTCCGCCGCGTCCTGAGGCTCGAGGAGCTCGTCCGTGCACGCCATGCAGTACGACATCACCCTTCCCGCCGACTACGACATGGGGATCATCCGCACCCGCGTCGCCACGAAGGGCCATCTGCTCGACGCCTTCCCGGGCCTCGGCCTCAAGGCGTATCTGATCCGCGAACGCGCCGACGGCTCGCCGGTCAACCAGTACGCGCCGTTCTATCTGTGGACCGCGCCCGAGGGCATGAACGCCTTCCTCTGGGGGCCGGGCTTCCAGGGCCTCGTCAACGACTTCGGCCGACCGGTGGTCCAGCACTGGACCGGACTGGCCTATGAGGAGGGCCCGGCGGCCGCGTCCGCACCACGCGGAGCCTCCCGCCGCCGGGAACGCCTGCCGGAGGACTCCGCGCCCGCCGAAGCCGTCGCACGCGCGCTGGACGCCCACGGCCGACTGGCGCGGACGGAGGGCGTGGTGGCGGCCGCCGTGGCGATCGACCCCCGGCACTGGGAGCTGATCCACTTCGCGCTCTGGGCAGACGCCGCTCCCCGGGAGGCCGGCGATGCCTTCCAGGTGCTGCACGTGTCCGCTCCGCACCGTGCCGAGCTGTCCCGGGGCCGGCAGTGGTGAGCGTGGTGCGTACCGTCCTCGGCGATGTGCCCGCCGGGGACCTGGGCGTCTGCGACGCGCACGACCATCTCTTCCTGCGCAGCCCGCAGTTGGCGGGGCAGGAACTGGACGACCCGCGGCACGCGGCGGCGCGGCTGGGCGAGTTCGCCGCGCTCGGCGGCCGGACGGTGGTCCAGTGGACGCCGTACGGGATGGGCCGCCGGGCACAGGCGCTGGCGGGGCTCTCCCGGGAGACCGGGGTCCATGTGGTGGCGGCCACCGGGCTGCATCAGGCGGCGCACTACGAGGCCGGGGTCGTCGAGGAGGTCGTCGACAACCTGGCGGACCTGTTCACCACGGAAATCACCGAGGGAATCGCCGGGACGGGCATCAGGGCGGGAATCATCAAGGTCGCGGGCGCCTTCCACGGCCTGGACGAGCACGCGCGGCTCACGATGGCCGCCGCGGCCGGGGCGCACCATCGGACGGGCGCGCCCATCGCCGTGCACATGGAGCTGGGCACGGGTGCGCTCGACGTACTGGATCTGCTCTGCGGGCAGTTGGAGGTGGCGCCCCAGCGGGTGATCCTCGGGCACGTGGGCCGCAATCCGGACCGGGTGACGCAGTTGCTGGCCGCGCGGGAAGGCGCGTACCTCGCGTTCGACGGACCGTCGCGGGCCAACCACATGACGGACTGGCGGGTGCCGGACTCGCTCGAGGCGCTCGCCGACGCCGGGTTCGGCGAGCGGCTGCTGCTGGGCGGCGACACCACCGTACCGACGACCCCCGGAATGCCCTATCTGCTGCGCAGGCTGCGGCCGAGACTCGAACTCACCCTGGGCGAGGAGCTGGTGGAGCGGATCCTCACCGTGAACGCGGCCCGTGCCTTCGTTCTGGGCAGTCCACGGTGAGCGAGCCTCCTGCTGTCAGCCGACCGGGACCAGGGTGAGGTACACGAGGCCGAGGATCCCCCGGTAGCCGCGCAGCCAGCTCGCGCGGTGCCGGTCCACTCTGGCGCGGGTCTCGGCGGCGAGCGGGTGCCCTTCGTGGGCGGCGAGCCACTCCTCCAGGTCGGCGAGGTAGCCGGACTCGAAGTGCTCCCACTCCTCCTCGGTCGCCGTCTCGATCCATTCCACACGGAATCCGGCGGCGGTGGCGGCCTCGGTGATGGCGGCGAGGGAGAGGTGGTCCTCGGCTGTGGCGTCCGGCCACATCCGTGCCAGCTCGTCGGCGGTGGGGGTGCGCTGCCAGAAGCCATCGCCGAAGAGCACCCGGCCGCCGGGGGTGACGAGTTGACGCACGGCGCGGAGGGCTGCGGTCGTGGGGTCCGCAGGGGCCGGGGCGTCCGCGTCCGTTGCGATGAGCGCCTGCCCGGAGCCCACGCAGAGCACCACATCGGCCGGCCCCCGGGACGTCCCGGTGGCGGACTCCTCGACGAACTCGACGCGCCCGTCGAGGCCGCGCGCGGCGGCGTTGCGTCTCCCGCGCGCGAGGTCGGCGCCGTTGAGGTCGATCCCCACGCCCTTCGCGCCGGGCGCGGCTTCGAGCACGCGGAGCATCAGCTCGCCCCAGCCGCAGCCGATATCGAGAACGGAGGCAGGGGTCTGCCGGGTCAGCCGTGCGGCCAAGTGCGCGGCCCGGGTTTCGGAGAGCGGCCCGTGGAAGGTGAGACGGGTGAGCCGGGGTGGAAAATCGTCGACAGCCATGGCGGGAACGGTACGGACGCCGGTCGCCGCGTACACCTCATTTCCGCTGATCCGGCCTGGCAAGCTGGTCCGATGGTGGATCGCGCGTTCTCCGACGAGAGCCTCGCCAGGTGGTACGACCTGCTCAACCCGTGGCGGCCCTGCGACGACTTCTATCTGGGGCTGCTGATGTCCGCGGAGTCGGTGCTCGATGTGGGCTGCGGGACGGGCACACTGCTGCACCGGGCCCGGGAGGCCGGTCATACGGGCCGGCTGTGCGGGCTCGACCCGGCCGAGGCGATGCTCGGCCGGGCGCGCGGGCGGACGGACATCGAGTGGATCCTCGGGGACCTCGCGTCGGCCGGACCGCGCGGGCAGTTCGATCTGGTGGTGATGACCGGCCACGCCTTCCAGGTCTTCGTCGAGGACGACGTGGTCCGCGCTTCGCTCGCCGCGATCCACGGCGCCCTCGTCGACGGCGGCCGCTTCGCGTTCGAAACGCGCAATCCGCTCGTACGGGCGTGGGAGGCGTGGACCCCGGACAACGCGGTGGAGGTCACCGACGCCGAGGGCACCGTGGTGCGGGTCCGGCACGAGGTCGAGAAGCCCGTGTCCGGCGATGTCGTGCGCTTCACCGAGAGCTTCACGAGTCCCGGGTGGGAGCGGCCGAGGGTGAGCCGCACCGCATTGCGGTTCCTCGACGCCCGGTCACTGTCCCGGTTCCTGGCCGGGGCGGGGCTGGGGATCGAGGAGCAGTACGGGGACTGGGAGCGGGGCCCGTTGAACGATACGAGCCCCGAGATCATCACGATCGCCCGTAAGGGGCGGGGCTGATCAGCCTGTTCGAGGCCGACTCGGGACGCCTCAGCTCAGGACGCCTCTGTTTCTGACGCCCGGCTCGGCAGCACGCTCAGCGGATCGTCCAGTACCGGCTGCCATGCCAGCTCCGCCGCCCCCACCAGACTGTTGTGGTCGAGCGTGCACGGCAGGATCGGTACGCCGCCACTGCGCCCCCACAGGCTGCGGTCGGCGACCACGGCGCGCAGCCGCTCGGGGTCGGCGTCGAGCAGCTCGCGGTGCAGGCCGCCGAGGATGATCCGGTCCGGGTTGAGGATGTTCACGAGCCCCGCGAGACCGAGGCCGAGGCGGTCGACGATCTCCTCGGCCGCCGCGCGTACGGACGGGTCGCCGTACTCCGTACGGAGCAGGTCCCGGGACTGCTGGAGGAGCGACACCTCGGGCCCGGGGTCGCGGCCCGCGGCCGTGAGGAAGGCGAGCGGGTCGGCCTCGACGTCCAGGCAGCCCCGGCTGCCGCAGTAGCAGGGGCGCCCCTCGGGGTTGACGGTGAGGTGGCCGACCTCCAGCGCCAGGCCCGAGCTGCCCGTGTGCAGCCGCCCGTCCAGGACGAGCGCGCCGCCGACGCCGCGGTGCCCGGTGGCGACGCACAGCAGGTGCTGGGCGCCGCGGCCGGCTCCGTGCCGGTGCTCGGCGAGGGCCGCGAGGTTCACGTCGTTGGCCGTGAAGACGGGTCCGTCGATGCCCGCGGCGCGGACGCGCTCGGCGAAGATGTCGCGGACCTGCGCGCCCGCGGGCCAGGCGAGGTGGAGCGGGTTGAGCGCGGTGCCCTCCGGTTCGGCCACGGCGGAGGGGACGGCGAGCCCTGCGCCCACGCACCGCCGCCCGGTCGCGCGCAGCAGCGCGGCTCCTGCCTCGACCACCTCGCCGAGCACCTGCGCGGGGTCCTCCGAGACCGTGACACAGCCGGGCACGGTCGCGACGATCCGCCCGCCGAGCCCGACCAGCGCGGCGCGGAAGCCGTCGGCGTGCACCTGGGCGGCCAGCGCGACGGGGCCCTTGTCGTCGACGGACAGCCGGTGCGATGGCCGCCCCTGCGAGCCGGCGGCCGCGCCCGGCCGGGAGTCGACCCGGATCAGCCCGAGCGCTTCGAGTTCGGCGGCGACGGCCCCGGCGGTGGCCCGGGTCACGCCGAGCTCGGCGGTGAGCACGGCCCTGGTGGGCGCCCGCCCCGTGTGAACCAGTTCCAGCGCGGGGCCGAGAGCGCTGCGGCCTCTGTCCAGCCTCGTCCGGGTCGTCGTCGCCTTGCCGTTCATGGGGGCGAGTCTCCCATGATCCCGGAGGCGGCGGGCGGCCGGGCCGTAAGCCATCACTTGTCGTATGACACAACGACCGCGACCTCTCCCGCCCGGACCAAGGCCGACGCGGCCCGGCCCCACAGCCCCAGCGCCGCCCTGGCCGCGGCGGTTGCGCCAGGGTCTGGCGGGCCCTACCCTGAGTTTGTGCCGCTACTAAACAAAAGAACGCGGACGGCCGCTCCGGGGGGCCACGGCGGAGATCCCGCCCCGTACCCCTTGTCCCGCCTCCGTATCGCCCTGACCGTCTTCTTCGGCCTCGACGGCTTCCTCTTCGCCGGCTGGGTGGTCCGTATCCCCGCCATCAAGCAGCAGACCGGCGCCTCGGCGAGCGATCTGGGGCTCGCCCTCCTCGGGGTGTCGGCCGGTGCCGTGGTGACCATGACGCTGACCGGGCGGTTGTGCCGACGCTTCGGGAGCCATCCGCTGACCGTCGTGGCCGCCGTGCTGATGTGCCTGAGCATCGCGCTGCCCGCGCAGACGCACTCGGCGCTCGCGCTCGGCCTGGTGCTGCTCGTGTTCGGCGCCGCGTACGGCGGCATCAACGTGGCGATGAACAGCGCCGCCGTCGACCTGGTGGCGGCCCTGGGCCGCCCGGTGATGCCGAGCTTCCACGCCGCCTTCAGCCTCGGGGGCATGATCGGCGCCGGGCTCGGCGGGCTCGTCGCCGCAGGCCTCTCGCCCGCCGCTCATCTGTTCGCGCTCACCGGCATCGGGCTGCTGGTCACCGCCGCCGCCGGACCGGTGCTGCTGCGCCACCGCTCCCCCGCGCACCCCGAGCGGACCGCACACGAAGCGCCCGCGGCACCCGCCCGGCTCTCCGGCCGCACCCGCCGTCTCGTCGCCGTCTTCGGTGTCATCGCGTTGTGCACGGCGTACGGCGAGGGCGCGCTGGCCGACTGGGGCGCACTCCACCTGGAGCAGGACCTGCGCGCGCATCCGGGTCTGGCGGCCGCCGGATACTCGATGTTCGCGCTCGCGATGACCGCGGGGCGGCTGTCGGGCACGGCCCTGCTGGAACGGCTCGGGCAGACCAGAACGCTCGTCGCGGGCGGCGCGACCGCCGCGGCCGGCATGCTCCTCGGGGCGCTGGCGCCGACGGTGTGGCTCGCCCTGCTCGGCTTCGCCGTGACAGGCCTGGGCCTCGCGAACATCTTCCCGGTGGCCGTCGCCCGCGCGGGCGCGCTGGCCGGCCCCGGTGGTGTGGCCGCCGCGTCCACACTGGGCTACGGCGGCATGCTGCTCGGGCCGCCCGCGATCGGCTTCCTGGCCGACTGGTTCTCACTGCCCCTCGCCCTGACCACGGTCGCGGCCCTCGCGGGTTCGGCCGCCGTCATCGGGTACGCGGTGCGCAGAGCACCGGTCACATCACCAGTCGCGTCACCAGCCACGTCAGCGGTCGCGTCACCGGTTGAGTAGCCGTACTCGCGCGTCCGCACGGCAACGGCCGCAGGATGGACATGGAGACATGGAGGCATCGACCTGAGAGGGCATCCCATGAACTCGTCCGGACATCTCAGCCGCATAGCCAGGCTCACCTTCGCCAATCCGGCGTCGCTGATATACCTGGCACTCATAGCCGCGGCTGTCCTGTTCGCCACCTACGACACGCTGTTCGTGCACCACGAGGACGCGTCGTTCGCCTGGCTGGCTCCGATGCTGCTGACCGCGCCGACCTCCTTCGCCCTCGTCGCCGGAGCACCGGACGCCGACTGGTTCCCGTACCTGGCCCTGCTCCTGTCGGCGCTGATCCAGTCGTTCGCCCTCGGCTGTTTCTTCCAACTGCTGCGCCGGGGCCCGCACTCCGCACACTCCCACGGCGTCTGACTCCTCCGACACAATGCCCCGCATGAAGACCACAGAGCTGATCACGGCCCTCTCCGGAGAGGGCAGGGCCCTGGCCGCCGCGGCGCGGCAGGCGGGCCCGGACGCGCCGGTGCCGACATGCCCCGGCTGGCAAATCAGGGACCTGCTGCGGCACACCGGAGCGGTGCACCGCTGGGCCGCGGCGTTCGTGACCGAGGGGTACACGAACGGCCGCCCCCTGGGCGGTGAGCCGGACCTCGACGGGGACGAGCTGCTGCAGTGGTACGTGGAACAGCACCGGCTGCTGGTCGGGGCCCTGACGCGGGCCCCGGAGGACCTGGACTGCTGGACCTTCCTGCCCGCGCCCTCACCCGAGCCGCTCCCGCCACGGGCCTTCTGGGCGCGCCGCCAGGCCCATGAGACCGCCGTACATCGCGTGGACGCCGAATCGGCTCTCGGCGGGGGGCCGGGGACGGTTCCGGAGCATCTCGCGGCCGACGGCATCGACGAGCTGCTGCGCGGATTCCACGCCCGGCCGAAGAGCAGGGTGCGCACGGAGGAGCCACGCACCCTGCGGGTCCGGGCGACGGACACGGGCGATGCCTGGACCGTACGCCTGTCCCCTGAGCCGCCGCGCACCGAACGGGCGGCGGAAGGGCCGGCGGAGTGCGAGCTGAGCGGCCCCGCCGACCGGCTCTATCTCGCGCTGTGGAACCGGCTGCCGCTCGCCGCCGTGTCCGTCACGGGTGACGCGGACCTCGCACGCCTGTGGCGCGAGAAGTCCGGCATCTGACCCCGAACGGCCGCGAGCGTCAGCGTGCCGGATCGTCCGCCAGCATCCTGGCCAGCACGGCACGCTGCAGCGGCCGGACCTCGGTGTGGCGCTCCCGGCCCTTGTCGGTGAGCGCCACCCGCACACCCCGCCGGTCCTCGGCGCACATACCGCGGGTCACCAGGCCGTCCTTCTCCAGGCGTGCGACCAGGCGCGAGAGCGCGCTCTGGCTCAGGTGCACGCGAGAGGCCAGTTCCTGCACCCGGTAGGAACAGCCGCCGTCCTCGGCCGCCCCTTCGGCGAGCACATCGAGGACCTCGAAGTCGCTCGCGCCCAGCCCGTGCTGGTGCAGCTCGCGGTCGAGCTCGCAGATCGTACGGGCGTGCCGCGCGAGGACATCCCGCCATTCCTCCACGAGCGCGTGCTCGGTCGGCGCGGTGCGCGCGGTGTGCTCGGTGTCCTTGGCCGCCATGACCGCACGCTAGCAGAGAAGACGCACTTCGTTGCAACAGAATTAAATGCACTTGCATTCAATGCATGCGCATGTACTGTTGCTGCCCATGACCTCTCCGCTCAATGTCCCCACGTCGCAGGAGCGTTGGACACCCCGGCTCTGGGGCACCCTGCTGGTGCTCTGCGCCGCGATGTTCCTCGACGCCCTCGACGTCTCGATGGTCGGCGTCGCCCTGCCGTCCATCGCGACCGACCTCGGCCTGTCCACCTCGACCCTCCAGTGGATCGTCAGCGGCTACATCCTGGGCTACGGCGGACTGCTGCTTCTCGGTGGCCGGGCGGCCGACCTCCTCGGCCGGCGCCGGGTCTTTCTCATCGCCCTCGCGGTCTTCGCGCTCGCGTCGCTGCTCGGCGGGCTCGTCGACTCCGGGCCGCTGCTGATCGCGAGCCGCTTCATCAAGGGCCTGAGCGCCGCGTTCACCGCCCCCGCCGGGCTGTCCATCATCACCACGACGTTCAAGGAGGGGCCGCAGCGCAACCGGGCCCTGTCCATCTACACCACCTGCGCCGCCACCGGCTTCTCCATGGGCCTCGTCCTGTCCGGGCTGCTCACCGAACTGAGCTGGCGCTGGACGATGCTGCTGCCCGCCCCGGTCGCGCTCATCGCCCTGATCGCCGGACTGAAGCTGATCCCGCACAGCCCGCGCGAGGACGCCCGCGGCGGCTACGACCTGCCGGGCGCCGTCACCGGCACGGCCTCGATGCTGCTGCTCGTGTTCACCGTCGTCCAGGCCCCCGAGGTGGGCTGGGCCTCCGCCCGTACGCTGCTGTCGTTCCTCGCCGCCGCTCTCCTGCTCACCGCCTTCGTGGCGATCGAGCGGCGCACGGCGAGCCCGCTGGTCAGGCTCGGGGTACTGCGCTCCGGCTCCCAGATCCGGGCCCAGCTCGGCGCGATGACGTTCTTCGGCTCGTACGTCGGCTTCCAGTTCATGGTGACCCAGTACATGCAGTCGCTGCTCGGCTGGTCGGCGCTGCAGACCGCGCTCGCCTTCCTGCCCGCCGGTGTGCTGGTCGCCCTGTCGGCGACGAAGATGGGTGACCTGGTGGACCGGTTCGGCACACCCCGGATACTCGCGGTCGGCTTCACGCTCGCCGTGGTGGGCTACGCCCTGTTCCTGCCGGTCAGTCTCACTCCGCAGTACGGGGTCGCGATCCTGCCGTCGATGCTGCTGATCGGCGCGGCCTGCGCGCTGATCTTCCCGTCGCTCAACATCCAGGCGACGAACGGCGTGGACGACGACGAGCAGGGCATGGTGTCCGGTCTGCTGAACACGTCGATCCAGGTGGGCGGCGCGATCTTCCTGGCCGCGGTCACCGCGGTGATCACGGCGGACGGCGGCGGGACCGGCTCACCGCAGCAGGTACTCGACAGCTACCGGCCGGGTCTGGTGGTGGTGACCGTGATCGCCCTGGCCGGCCTCCTGATCACGCTGCCCGGACTGCGCACGCGCAGCACCGCCCAGCAGTCGGTCGTCGTCGCGAAGTCCGACGGGCCCGTACGAAAGGACGCGGTGGACGCTGCGGACTCGGTGGACGCGGCCGGTGAGCGCGTGGGCGCCCGCGACTGACCATTTCGGCACGGGGGGAGGCGGCGTACGGGTGGTTGCCCGTACGCCGCCGCGCTGTGAGACTCCCACCATGGGGGAACGTACACAGGCGGAACGGGACGCGATCACCGTCGAGATCGGTTACGCACTGCTGAGCGCGGTCTTCGCTGCCGCGGTCGCCTTCGGCGTGATCGCGGGACCGAAGCTGATGTTCGCCATGCCGTACGCCGTCGAGCGCGCGCTGCTCGTCGCGGGCGTCGCGGCGGCTGCCCTGGTGTTCCCGCTGCGGGTGGTGACCGTGCTGTGGCGGTTCTCCAGGGCCTCCCGCACGTCCCGTCAGCCGAGCCAGCCCGGACGAACCAACCCCGACTCATAGGCCAGCACCACCAGTTGGGCCCGGTCGCGGGCGCCCAGCTTCACCATCGTGCGGCTGACATGGGTCTTGGCCGTGAGCGGGCTGACCACCAGCCGGCGGGCGATCTCCTCGTTCGACAGGCCGATCCCCACCAGCGCCATCACCTCCCGCTCCCGGTCGGTGAGTTCGGCCAGCCCCGCCGCCCGCGCGGGTGCCTTGGAGCGGGCGGCGAACTCGGCTATCAGCCTGCGCGTCACACCCGGCGAGAGCAGCGCGTCGCCCTCCACCACCGCCCGGACCGCGCGCAGCAGTTCGTCCGGCTCGGTGTCCTTCACCAGAAAGCCGGAGGCCCCGGCGCGGATGGCCTCGAAGACGTACTCGTCCAGCTCGAAGGTGGTCAGCATGACCACCTTCACCCCGTCCAGCGTGTCGTCCTCGGTGATCCTGCGGGTGGCGGCGAGGCCGTCGAGCAGCGGCATCCGGATGTCCATCAGGACCACGTCGGGCCGGACCTCGGCGACCCGGCGCAGCGCCTCCTCGCCGTCGGCGGCCTCCCCCACGACCTCGATGTCCGGCTGGGCGTCGAGCAGGGCGTGGAATCCTGCCCGTACCAGCGACTGGTCGTCGGCGAGCAGTACCCGGATCACGGCGTCTCCTTCTGTTCCAGGGGCAGTTCCGCGTGCACCCGGAATCCCCCGTCCGGGCGGGTGCCCGCCTCGATCCTGCCACCCAGCGCGGCGGCCCGCTCCCGCATCCCGGCGAGACCGTTGCCGCTGCCGCCCTGTTCGGCGCCGGTGGCGGGCCCGTCGTCGTCGACGCGCAGATCGAGGCGGCCGGGCGCGTAGCCGATCCTGACCCGCGCGGTACGCGACCCCGAATGCCGTACGACGTTCGTCAGCGCCTCCTGGACGATCCGGAAGGCGGCGAGGTCGGCGCCCGGCGGCAGCGCGGCCCTCTCCCCGTCGGTGGTGACCTCCACGGTGAGTCCGGCGGCCGCTGCCTGATCCGCCAGCTCGGGGAGCCGGTCGAGGCCGGGTGCGGGAGTGCGGGGCGCGTCACCGGGCGCGCGGAGGGTGTCCAGGACCTGCCGTACCTCGCCGAGCGCCTCCTTGCTGGCGGCCTTGATGGTGGTCAGGGCCGTACGGGCCTGCTCGGGGTCGGAGTCGAGCAGCGCGAGGCCGACGCCGGCCTGCACATTGATGACGGACATGGAGTGGGCGAGGACGTCGTGGAGTTCGCGGGCGATCCGCAGCCGCTCCTCGTCGGCGCGGCGCTTCTCGGCCGTCTTGCGTTCCTCGCGTTCCCGGGCCCACTGCTCCCTGCGGACGCGCGCGAGTTCGGCGGCGGCGAGGATCGCGACGATCCAGGCGGCGGTGAGCAGTTCCGTGCCCCACGGCGCCGGCATGTCGTCGCCGGGCGGCAGATAGCGGTACAGCCAGTGGCCGATCAGCAGATGGCCCGCCCAGAGCATCCCAAGGGCCCACCAGGCGGCCTGCCGGTGCCCGGCGACGATCGCCGAGAAGACTCCCACGGCGACGGTGACGAAGACCGGCCCGTAGGGATAGCCCGCGCCCAGATAGATCAACGCGGTGGCGGTGGCGCCGAACAGCGCGGCGACGGGGTACGAGCGGCGCAGCAGCAAGCAGGCAGGACCGGCGAGCAGCAGCGTCCTGGCGAAGGCGTCGAGCGGCTCGCGGTCCTGGCCCCGCGCGGCGAAGGAACTCCCGACCGTCACGAAGACGGCGAGGACCAGGGTGGAGCGCCAGGGCACTCCGGTCGTCCCGTCCCACCATCTCTCCAGCTGCCCGTGGCGCCACCACGGTGGCTCGCCCTGTGTCCGGGGCGGGCCACCGTGGGGGTGACGGATGCTCTCCATTTCCATACCAGCCACGCTAGACCGGGCGGGCCACCCCGGTCGTCGGCCGAGGGGAGTCGATCACACGTACTCCCTGTGCAGTACGTCGCCAGGGGCGCCCCCGGGTGCGGCGGCCGGAGCGCTCTCGCTGATCCCGAAGCGTGCGTGGAGCCGGCGCAGCGGGGCGGGCGCCCACCAGTTGGCGCTGCCCGCGAGGCGCATCGCGACCGGGAGGAGCACGACGCGGATCAGCGTGGCGTCGACGAGGATCGCCAGGGCCGTGCCGATGCCGAGTTCCTTGAGGAAGACGACGCCGCCGGTGGCGTACGCGGCGAAGGTGAGCGCGAGGATGCCGGCGGCCGCGGTGATCAGCGGGGCGCTGCGGCGGATACCCTCGGCGACGGCCGTCTCCGTGTCGGCGCCGCGGTCGTGCTCCTCCTTGATGCGGGCCAGCATGAACACCTCGTAGTCCATGGACAGCCCGTAGGCGATGCAGAACATGAGCACGGGGATGCTGGGTTCGATGGAGCCGGTCGGGGTGAAGCCGAGCAGCGACGCGAAGTGGCCGTCCTGGAAGACGTACACGAGGCAGCCGAACATCACCGACAGGCTGAGCAGGTTGAGCACCGTGGCCTTGGCGGGCAGCAGCAGGCTACCGGTCATCAGGAAGAGGATGAGGAACGTCGCGGTGAGGATGAGGGCGATGACGACGGGCAGCCGGTCGAGGAGCGTGGCGCGGAAGTCGGTCGTCTCGGCCGGATAGCCGCCGACGAGGACGCCTTGCGGGCCTTCCGTGTCCCGGATCTGCTGGACGAGGGCGGGGACGTCCCCGTACATCGCCTCCTGGGTCGGGACGACGGGGATGCGTACGGCGCCGCTCGCGGCGGTCTCGGGGGCTTCGACGCGGAAGACGCCGGGGATACGGGCCAGTTCGGCGGCGTACGCGGTGAGGCTCGACGCATCCCGCGGCGCCGGGACGACGACCTGGATGGTGTCGGTCGGTTCGGCGGCGAACTCCTCGTGGATCGTCTCGGACGTCGTACGCGAGGAGGTCCCGGCGGGCAGCACGCGCTCGTCCGGCAGCCCGAAGCGCAGCCCGAGCAGCGGCGATCCGGCGAGCAGCAGTACGGCGAGCACGGACGCTCCGCTGAGCAGCGGGCGGCGCATGGCACGCAGCGCGGTCCGGTGCCAGAAGCCGCTCGCCACGGGCGGCTTCGCGCGCTCCATCCGGTGTCCCCAGCGGGCGAGGGCGGCCGGCAGCACGACGACGGCCCCGGCGAGCGCGGTCGCCACGACCAGGATTCCCGCGTAGGCGAAGGAGCTGAGGAAGAAGAAGGGGAAGACCAGCAGGGCGGAGAGGGAGACGGCGACCGTGACGCCGCTGAAGATCACCGTGCGGCCGGCGGCAGAGGTCGCCCGGATCACGGCCGTGTCCTGGTCGTGGCCCGCGTACCGCTCCTCGCGGTAGCGGTTGATGACGAACAGGCTGTAGTCGATGCCGAGTCCGAGGCCGAGGACGAGCGCGATGTTCGCCGCGAAGGTGGAGACCTCGGTGAACTGGGCGAGCGCGCGAAGCCCCGCGAGGGTCCCGACGACGGAGAACAGGCCCACGGCGACGGTGATCAGGGCGGCGGCGGTGCGCCGGTAGACCAGGATCAGCAGCAGGATCACGGCGGGCAGGACGAGGATCTCGGCGGTGAGGAAGTCCGCGCGTGCCTGCTCGCCGACCTGCCGGGAGATCTCCTCCTGGCCGCCGACGGTGACGGTGATCTCCGGTGTGGTGCGGGTCAGCTTCGGGGAGAGCACGGCGAGTTCGGCCCGGACCTCGGTCGCCGTGCCTTCGAGCCGGGCGAGGACGAGGGCGTGCCGGCCGTCCTTGCCGCGCAGGGCGGGGCTCTTGTCCGTCCAGTACGCGTCCACGTCGGTGACGCGCGGCAGCCCCGCGACCTCGGCGGCCAGCGCCCGGCCCGCCGCGGCGGTGGCCGGGTGGTCCACGTCCGCGCCCCGGGCGGTGACCAGCAGCGCGAGGTTGGGGTTGCCGGTGGAGAACTCGTCCCGGAGGATGCCGGCGGCCGCGACGGATTCGGTGCCGGGCGAGTCCCAGCGCGACAGGTCCAGGTCGCTCTGGGCGCCCGCTCCGTAGGCGCCGAGGCCGAGGAAGACGAGCAGGGTGGTGATCAGGACGGCACGGCCGCGGCGTACGGCGAGCCGCCCGAGGCGGGTCAGCGGGTCTGTCATGGACCCACTGTCGGCCCGGCCGCTGGAACGCCCGCTGGAACGCCCGCTGGAAGATCCACTGGAAGTTCCGCTGGAACGCCGGGATACCCTCAGGGACATGGCTGAGGGCATCCGCTTCGAACTGCTCGGCCCGCTCAGGGCATTGACGGCGGGGCACGAGATGCCCCTCGGACCGCCGAAACAGCGGGCCGTTCTCGCCGTGCTGCTGCACCAGGACGGGCGCTCGTTGTCGTACGAGGCGCTGGTCGACGCGGTGTGGGGCGCGGAGCCGCCCGCGCACGTACGCAATCTGGTGCAGAAGTACGTCTCCGGCCTGCGCCGCGCGTTCGCGGCGGCCGGGCCCGGTGCGCCCGAGCTGGTGTGGACGGGCAGCGGGTACCGGCTCTCGGGCGCCTCGATCGACGATCTGCGGGAGCGGCGCGCGAAGCTGCGGGAGGCGATGGCAGCCCGGGACGCGGGCGACCTGGGGTACGCGAGTGAACTCGCCGTCGCCGCCGAGTCGTTGTGGCGCGGTGACTTCGCGGAGGGCCTGTCGGGGCCGTATCTGGAGGCGGAGCGGCGCCGCTGGGCCGAGAAGCGGATGCTCGTGCTGGAGGCCCGGCTGGAGAGCGAGATCGAACTCGGCCGGTTCCACGAGTGTGTCCATGAGCTGGTGCGCCAGGTCGCCGCGCATCCGCTGCGCGAGCGGCTGGTGGGGCTGTTGATGCTGGCGCTGTACCGGAGCGGGCGCTCGTCGGACGCGCTGATCGCCTACGAGGAGGCACGGCGGCACATCGCGGACGCGATGGGCGCCGATCCGGGGCCGGCGCTGCGGGCCCTGCACCAGCGGGTGCTGCGGCAGGACCCGGCGCTGCTGCCGCCTGCGGTGTCGGCGGCCTGACCGGTTCGGGGGCGGTTGCCGTCCCCTGTGCGCGTCAGCCGGCCGACGGGCCGTCGCCGCTCGGAATGCACCGCCAGAGGGTGTCCGGTGGATCAGGCCCTAGCGGGGTGGCGCGAGTACGAGGCCGGATTCGCGGGCGAGGCGGGACACGGAGTGCGTGAAGAAGGCGTCCCGGTCCTCGACCACCCGGTTGAACTGGCCGAACACCTCGAAGGAGATCAGCCCGAACACCTGCGACCAGGCGGCGACGAGGGCGACGACCAGCTCCGGGGGCAGGTCGGGCGCGACGTCCCGCGCGATCCGCTCGGCCTCCTGGCGCAGCTCCGCGGCGAGCGGGGGCAGGGCGACGCCGGGGCCTCGATGGGCGTCACGGGCGACGGTGATGAGCGCGAGGCCGACGCGGGAGGCCGGCTCGACGGTGGCCTTCGGGGCGACGTACCCGGGTACGGGGGAGCCGTAGATCAGGGCGTACTCGTGCGGGTGGGCGAGCGCCCAGGCGCGTACGGCCGTGCAGACGGCGGTCCAGCGGGCGACCGGGGCGGTCCTGGCGGGGGTTCCCGCCTCGGCGAGGGCGCGTTCGGCCGCGGCGCCGACGGCGTCGTACGCGTCCACGATGAGGGCGGTGAGCAGTTCGTCGCGGCTCGGGAAGTAGCGGTAGAGCGCCGAGGACACCATGCCGAGCTCGCGGGCGACGGCCCGCAGGGAGAGCTTGGCGGCTCCTTCCGCGGCGAGCTGTCTGCGGGCCTCGTCCTTGATGGCCGCGGTGATCTCGGAGCGGGCCCGTTCCCTGGCACCGCGCACGGCGCCGCCCGTGCTTCCCGTACTCGTCGCGCTTCCCGTACTCGTCGTGCTCCTCGTGCTCTTCATGTGGTGCAGTCTGTCACGTTTCAGAGCACCGCCCAATAACGAGAGCACTGCTCTTGCTTTGGACCGTCGATCCAGTGCACACTGCTCTCAAGCGAGAGCAGTGCTCTCTTACTCCAGGAGGTCGCCATGTCGTCATCGCCGCGCTACATCAAGGTCAACGCGCTCGAAACCCGGATGCACAAGTTCGTGGCCTGGCTCGCCCGCCGCGGCGTCAGCATGCTCGGCTCCGCCGAGCTCTCCGTACGCGGCCGCAAGAGCGGCACGATGCAGCGCGTCCCCGTCAATCCGTTCACCCATGACGGCGGGCAGTACCTGGTCTCGGCCCGCGGCCACTCCCAGTGGGTGCGCAACATGCGCGCCGCGGGTGGCGGCGAGCTGCGCGTCGGCCGCACGGTGCGCGGCTTCACCGCCGTCGAGATCCCGGACGACGAGAAACCCGCGGTCCTGCGCGGCTATCTGGAGCGGTGGGGCTGGGAGGTCGGCCGGTTCTTCCAGGGCGTGACCGCCAAGTCCTCCGACGCGGAGATCCTGGCGGCCGCCCCTGATCACCCGGTGTTCCGGATCACCGTCACGAAGTGACGCCGGCCCCGTCCGTCTCCTGCTCCCCCGCACCCTCTGCGGCACGGTCCTCACCGGCGGCGGCCCCGGACACCGGCGGCCGCACCCGGTCCAGCGCCTCCAGCGCACGCCGCGCCATCGGACGCGACCGGACGATGCCCGCCAGCGACGTCGAGCCGCGCGTGATGTCCGCGAACGCCCTCCACGCCGGGCGGAACCCGGTGATCGCGGCGTGGAACAGACCGGGGCGCCGCTCGAAGGCCGAGAGCATCCGCCTGCCGACCCCCATCTCCACCCCGAGTCCGGCCTTGATGGCGAAGGCGTAGTTCAGCGCCTGGCGGCGGGCGTCCACGGCGTCGTTCGCCTCCGCGATGCGTACCGCCCACTCCCCCGCGAGCCGCCCGGAGCGCAGCGCGAAGGAAATGCCCTCGCGCGTCCACGGCTCCAGCAGTCCGGCCGCGTCCCCGCACACCAGCACCCGCCCGCGCGACAACGGCGAGTCGTCGGCGCGGCAGCGCGTCAGATGCCCGGAGGAGACCGACGGCTCGAATCCGGCCAACCCCAGCCGTGCGATGAAGTCGTCCAGATAACGCTTGGTGGCGGCCCCTTCGCCGCGCGCCGAGATGACGCCGACGGTGAGAACGTCCCCCTTGGGGAACACCCAGCCGTAACTCCCCGGCATCGGCCCCCAGTCGATGAGCACCCGCCCCGACCAGTCCTCGGCGACCGTCGCCGGCACCGGGATCTCGGCCTCCAGGCCCAGATCCACCTGGTCGAGCTTGACCCCGACATGGGCTCCTATCCGGCTGGCGCTGCCGTCCGCGCCGACGACGGCGCGCGCGAGCACCGTCTCACCGTCCGCGAGGACCACCGCGACCGTGCGGCGGTCCGGCACGGCGGGCCCGTGCTGCTCGACGCGCGCGACGGTCGCCCCGGTGCGCAGCGTCGCGCCCGCCTTCTGCGCCTGCTCCACCAGTCCCGCGTCGAACTCGGGCCGGTTGATCAGGCCGAACAGCATGCGCCGCGAGCGGCGCGTGCGGGTCAGCTTCCCGTTCAGCGAGAAGGTGACCGCGTGCACCCGGTCCCTGAGCGGCAGTTCGAACCCGGGCGGAAGGGCGTCCCGCGAGGGCCCGATGATCCCTCCGCCGCAGGTCTTGTAGCGGGGCAGCTCGGCCTTCTCCAGCAGGAGGACCTGTCGCCCCGCCACCGCGGCGGCGTACGCCGCCGACGCTCCGGCCGGGCCCGCACCGACCACGACGACATCCCACACCGGTGCGCCGTTTCCGGCCACGGCATCTGCGTTCTCGCTGCTCACGATGTGCTTCTGCTCCCGATCCGACCCATGATCCACACTCTCGACGGCATCCTACGGGCGAGGCTCCGCGGCCCCCCTCTGTGGGAGGATCGCCGTACCGTCGCCGTACCTTCGCTGTACACACAACGTCGCACCCACAAGGAGCGTGCCCATGACCGCCCATCCGATTGCCGAGACCGTCGCTTCCCTGATGCCCCGCGCGAAGGCGGAGCTCGCCGAGCTGGTGGCGTTCCATTCGGTGGCGGACGAGGCCGTGGCACCGAGGAGCGAGTGCGAGGCGGCCGCGGCGTGGGTGGCCGACGCACTGCGCGCCGAGGACTTCCAGGATGTGGCGCTGCTCGACACCCCTGACGGTTCCCGGTCGGTGTACGGGTTCCTGCCGGGCCCGCAGGGCGCGCCCACCGTGCTCCTGTACGCGCACTACGACGTGCAGCCGATGCTGGACGAGTCGGCGTGGATCACCCCGCCGTTCGAGCTGACCGAGCGGGACGGCCGCTGGTACGGGCGTGGCGCCGCCGACTGCAAGGGCGGCTTCATCATGCACCTGCTCGCGCTGCGCGCGCTCAAGGCGAACGGCGGCGTCCCGGTGTCCGTCAAGGTCATCGTGGAGGGCTCGGAGGAGCAGGGCACGGGCGGTCTCGAACGGTACGCCGAGGCGCACCCGGAGCTGCTGCGCGCCGACGCGATCGTCATCGGTGACACCGGGAACTTCCGGGTCGGTCTGCCGACCGTGACGGCGACGCTGCGCGGTATGACGATGATCCGCGTCCGGGTCGACACCCTCGAAGGCAACCTGCACTCGGGCCAGTTCGGCGGCGCCGCGCCCGACGCGCTGGCCGCCCTGATCCGCGTCCTCGACTCGCTGCGCGCCGAGGACGGCTCGACGGTCGTCGAGGGACTCACGGCGGACGCGGCCTGGGACGGGCTGCAGTACCCGGAGGCCGACTTCCGGGGGGACGCGAAGGTCCTCGACGGGGTGGGCCTGATCGGGCACGGCACGGTCGCCGACCGTATCTGGGCACGTCCGGCCGTGACCGTCATCGGCATCGACTGCCCGCCGGTGGCCGGGGCGACCCCGTCGATCCCGGCGAGCGCCCGGGCGCAGATCAGCCTGCGGGTGCCGCCCGGCCAGGACGCGGCCGAGGCGACGAAGCTGCTGTTCGCCCACATCGAGAAGCACACGCCGTGGAACGCCCGGGTGAGCCTCGAGCAGGTGGGGCAGGGCCAGCCGTTCCGCGCGGACACGGCCAGCCCGGCGTACACGTCGATGGCGGACGCCATGCGCGTCGCGTACCCGGGAGAGGAGATGCAGGCCTCGGGCATGGGCGGTTCGATCCCTCTGTGCAACACGCTCGCCGCGCTGTACCCGGAGGCGGAGATCCTGTTGATCGGCCTGAGCGAGCCGGAGGCGCAGATCCACGCGGTGAACGAGAGCGTGTCGCCCGCTGAGCTGGAGCGGATGTCGGTGGCGGAGGCGGTGTTCCTCGGGAACTACGCGCGCTCGAAGCGGGGTTAGGGCCTGTCCGGTGGATCAGGCTGGATCAGGGAGCGGCGGCATGCGGCTTCGGATCCAAGGCGGAGGAAGGAGTCATGGCGGTGGGGGTACCTCCCGTGCCCGAAGGGATACGGGGGACCATGCCTACTGACGACAACGCTGGGGGTACCTCCCAGGCCGACAGGCCTAGGAGGAGAGACGGAGTCGCACGACGCCGCGAGCCCAGCCTGATCCGCCGGACAGGCCCTAAGCTCTGGGCGAAGATCGCCAGGAGCGTAGATCCGTGCGGCGGGCGTGGGCGGATGCGTACGGTCGCCGCATGGAGTTCATCGAGGTACTGCCTCAACTGCACATGTTCCGCTTCCCGATCGGCCAGGCGTACCTGTGGCGCGACGGCGAGGAACTCACCCTGATCGACGCGGGCAACGTGCACGCCGCGGCCGATATCGAGAAGGCGATACGCGGGCTCGGCCTCGACCCCGCGGGCATCCGCCGGATCGTTCTGACCCACTGCCACCGCGACCATGTCGGCGCGGCGCAGGAACTCGCGGACCGGTACGGCGCCGAGGTGCTGGCGCACCGGCTGGACGCGCCGGTGATCCGTGGCGAGGCGCCCGTCCCCGAGCCGGTCCTGCTGGACTGGGAGATCCCCCTCTACGAGCACGGCCTCACCGTCCCCGAGGCCCCGCCCACCCGCGTGGACCGCGAGCTGGAGGACGGCGACGACCTCGGCTTCGGCGACGGGGCCCGGGTGGTGCACGTCCCGGGCCACACGCCCGGCTCCCTCGCGGTGCACCTGCCGCGCCACGGCGTGCTGTTCACCGGGGACACGGTGGCCGGGGTGGGCCAGGTGATGCTGGGCGTCTTCAACGTCGACCGCGACCGGGCCCGGGAGTCGATGCGCCGCCTGGCCGCGCTGGCGCCGTCCACGCTGTGCTTCGGTCACGGCGATCCGGTGACGGTGGACGCGGCGACGGCGCTGAGCGCGGCGGCGGAGACGGCCTGAGACGGGCGAGGGGTGCGCCTGCGGCGGGGTTTCCTACCCACCCCGCCCCTTCCCGCGGTATCGATGTGCGGCTCCGCCGCGTGGTGGGGGCAAGCCCCAGACCCCCCAACCAGCCCCGCTGGGGGTCCCCCCCCATGCCCGCGGGGCATAGGGGGAGTTCGAGGCGCGGGGGTCCGGGGGCGGAGCCCCCGCAAACGGGGTCCCCGGGGCGCAGCCCCAGCGGGGGTTCGGGGGCAGAGCCCCCGGTCAGCCCACCGGCACCCCCGCCTCCAGGTTGAGCACCACTCCGCGCTCCCGGGCCCGCAGGGCCCAGCGCAGGCGCTCGTAGCGGACGGGCGGGAGCATTCCGGCCGCCTCCTCCTCGGAGGCGAAGCGCCAGTCGCGCAGTTCCGAGCCCGGCAGCAGCACCCGCGCCGCCGCCTCACCGCCGAGGCGACCGCCGTCGAAGATCAGGCGCAGGCCTCCGTAGCCGGGCGGCCTCGGTGATTCCCAGTCGACGACCAGCAGCCGGGGTACGGCGTCGAGCTGGATACCGATCTCCTCGGCGACTTCGCGCATCCCGGCACGGGCCGGGGCCTCTCCCGGTTCCACCACACCGCCGGGGAACTCCCAGCCCGGTTTGTAGGTGGGGTCGACGAGGAGCACGCGGTCCTGTTCGTCGAAGAGCAGGACCCCGGCGGCAACGGTCTCGGCGGTCGGCTCGGGTGTCTGGACGATCTCGCACACCGGCGCGGCTCCGGTGCGTACGGCCTCGGCAACGGCCTCAGCGGCCTGACGCGGGGTCAGGTAGGAGGTGTCGACGACGTGCGCGTCGGCGGTGAGCCAGCCGAGGCCGGCGCGGTAGGGCTCGATGTGGTCGTACGACCACTGCCGTATCTCCGGCTCCCCGCGTTCGGCGATACGCGTCCGCAGTATCGTTTCCGCTGGTGCGAGCAGGACATGCCGTACGGGGATGCGCCGGGCGGCGAGCCCGCCGAAGATCTCGTCCCGGTACTCCTGCCGCAGCAGCGTCATCGGCACCACCAGCACCCCGCCCACCTCGGCGAGCAGCGTGGCCGCCGCGTCCACGACCAACCGCCGCCACATCGGCAGGTCCTGGTAGTCCGTCACCTCGTCGAGACGTTTCTGCGGCAGCAGATACCGCAGCGCACCGCCGATCACCTCGGGGTCGTACAACGTGCTGTTCGGGATCAGATCGATCAGTTCGCGAGCGGCGGAGGTCTTGCCCGCACTGAACGCACCGTTGATCCAGACGATCACGGTTCCCCCTCTTCCGTAGCCCCCAGTGGACTGCCCGCAACACCCTGCCACGGAAACCCGTGCCCTCGGCCAGGGCAGGGCGTAACAGAACCGGACAGGGCTTCGTTGGAGGACATGAGAGCAAGGGGACAAGGGGGTGCTCGGATGCGCCGTAAGGTGCTGGAGATGTTTCCCGCCGGGGGACCGCGCGGCAGTTGGCCGGCCGAGGAGTTCGCTCGGGCGCGGCGGGACGAGGGGCTGCCCGCGGAGGTCGTGATGGACCTGGACGCGGACGCGTTCCTGGTGGTCGTACCGCACGCTGTCGCGCCGCAGGTGGTCGTACCGCACGCCGTAGCGCCGCAGGTGGTCGCGCCGCACAACGTCGTACCGCACGCCGTCGTACCGCAGCAGCCGGCCGAGTCGGGCCGCCGTCGGAGATGAAGACGAGCACCCTGAGGAACGTCTGAGCCGCTGACCCGCCCGCGGGGAGGCCGGGTTCCCGTGCGCGGCGGGCCAGGCCTCCGAAGAACGGTCACATGCGGCTTCCCGGGGTCACGAGAACTCGGGAGGCTGCTGCGCGAGGTTCTTCTCGTGCCCCTCCAGCCACGTGCTCAGCTCAGCGCATTTCACGAGACCGAGTCCCGGATAGTCCACCTGGTACCCCCTGGCGTTCCCCGGCATCCCGGTCTCGAGGCACTGCGCGGCGTACGGCAGGGTGTAGGCGATGCCGTGGGCGTTCTCGCGTACGACCTTGCTCTTGTGTGCCTGAAGGATCACCGAGGCCGACGCGGCTTGGGCGGCCAGCTGGTCGGTGTCCTTCGTCAACTCCCCGATGACGAGGGGATCGCGCTTCGCCTTGTCGTCCAGCCGCTCGAACCGCCGCATCAGAATGCGTACCCGCGTCGACGCCTGGATCAGCTCGCCGTACCGGGTGATCTGCTCGTGCACCTGGTCGGAGTCCCGCTGCCGGTCTATCTGCGCCCTGGTCGCCGCGAGTGTGCCGTCGACCTGCCGGCGCCCTGTCTCCAGCACACTGGCGGCCTGCAACTGCCCGGCCACCACGGTCGCCACGACCGCCGCGAGTCCGGCGTACACGACCCCGTGCGCGCGCACGTGCTCGCCTATCCGCTCCCTCATGTTCGCCATGAGGGCATCGTGTCCCGCCGGTTGATCGCTACGCCACGATCACGGAGCCAGGCGCCTCGTCCCCAGGCCCGCACCAGGGGACGCGCCCGCCCCGCCGCCCCGCCGCACGCCCGAGGGCGGCGCGGCCGCGGCCGCGCCCAGGAGGCCCGCGTCCGTGCCCGTGCGGGCCGGGGCCACCACCAGGTCCTGGACGAACGACAGCGTGGCGTAGTCGCGCAGGGCGCGGCGCAACGGCGTGAAGAGGACCTCGCCGGCGCCCGCGACTCCCCCGCCGATGACGGCGATACGAATCTCCACGAGCGTCGCGGTCGCGGCGATCGCGGCCGCCAGCGCCTGGGCCGCCCGCTCGAACGAGGCGATGGCGACCGGGTCACCGGCGGCGGCCGCGGCGGCCACCGCGGCCGCCGACGCGTCGCCGTCCGGGCCCGGCCGCCAGCCGCCCTCGATCGCGCGGCGCGCGATGTTGGGACCGCTGGCGATCCGTTCCACGCAGCCACGCCCGCCGCACGGGCACGGATCACCGTCGAGGTCCACGCTGATGTGGCCGATGTGTCCGGCGTTGCCCGTCGGCCCCGGATGGAGCTTCCCGCCGAGGACGAGCCCGCCGCCGACGCCCGTGGACACCACCATGCACAGGGCGTTGTCGTAACCGCGCGCGGCCCCCTGCCAGTGCTCGGCCGCGGTCATCGCGACGCCGTCCCCGACGAGTGCGACGGGCAGCCCGCCGCAGACGGCCCGCACCCGCTCCACCAGGGGAAACCCGCGCCACCCCGGCACGTTGACCGGGCTGACCGTACCGGCCGAGGCGTCCACGGGCCCCGCGCTGCCGATGCCGACGGCCGCGGTGTGCAGCCACAGCGGCGACCTCGCGAGCTCGGCGACGACCGACTCGACGGCGCGCATCACCGTCTCGCCGTCCTCGCGTGCCGGGGTCGGCCGCTGGGCCCGCAGAAGAATCCCGCCGCCGCTGTCCACCAACGCGCCTGCGATCTTGGTGCCGCCGATGTCGAGCGCGGCGACGAGGTCGTTATGCATCGGTGTGGGGTCTCCCGGGGGCTGGCATGGTCGGTCGTGGTCATGGTCGTGATCGTGATCGGCCGGCGTCGGCGGACCGGCGGCTTCGAAGACCAGTGTCCATTCCCCTGACAACGTTGTCCAGGCCCTATGCTCGACGCACAGCCTTGCACAGCCTTCAGGTGCCCGCACGGCACATCCGACGACGACAGGACAGCGCACTGTGGCCGAGCACGCCCGCCGCCCCGAGACCACCCGCTACGGCACCCGGCCCACCATGAAGGACGTGGCCGCGCGCGCCGGGGTCGGCCTCAAGACGGTCTCGCGGGTGGTGAACGGCGAGCCCGGCGTCACGCCGGACACCGAGCGCCGGGTGCAGGAGGCCATCGAGGCGCTGGGCTTTCGGCGCAACGACAGCGCGCGCGTCCTGCGCAAGGGGCGTACCGCCTCGATCGGTCTGGTGCTGGAGGATCTCGCCGACCCCTTCTACGGCCCGCTGAGTCGCGCCGTCGAGGAGGTCGCCCGCGCGCACGGCGCGCTGCTGATCAACGGCTCCAGCGCCGAGGACCCGGACCGCGAGCAGGAGTTGGTGCTGGCGCTGTGCGCCCGCCGCGTGGACGGGCTGATCGTGATCCCGGCCGGCCACGACCACCGCTATCTGGAGCCGGAGATCAAGGCGGGCATAGCGACCGTGTTCGTGGACCGGCCCGCCGGGCGGATCGACGCGGACGTGGTGCTCTCGGACAGCTTCGGCGGCTCCCGGGAAGGTGTCGCCCATCTGATCGCGCACGGCCACCGACGGATCGGCTTCATCGGCGACCAGCCGCGCATCCATACGGCGACGGAGCGGCTGCGCGGCTACCGGACGGCCATGGAGGACGCCGGGCTGCCGGTGGACGAGCGCTGGGTCGCCCTCGGCTCGACCGACCCGGAGCGGGTGCGCGCCGCCGTCACCGCGATGCTGTCCGGCCCGGATCCGGTCACCGCCGTTTTCGCGGGCAACAACCGGGTGACGGTGACGGCCGTGCGAGTCCTGGCGGAACAGCCGGCGCCGGTCGCCCTGGTCGGCTTCGACGACATCGAACTCGCCGATCTGCTGGGCATCACCGTCATCGCCCAGGATGCCGCCGCGCTCGGCCGGACGGCCGCGGAGCGGCTGTTCCGCCGCCTCGACGGCAGCGCGGACGAGCCCGCCCGCGTCGAGCTCAGGACGAGGCTGATCCCGCGCGGGTCGGGCGAAGTGGCGCCGTCAGCAGATCGGTAGGCCCGGCAGCGGGGCGTCGTTGTCGCCGCCCTTGAGGTTGACGACGTTCACGTACACGTTGGTGTTGCCGCTGTCGTCGTCGGTCCTCGCCCACCAGACGTTCGTCCACTGGCCGTGGGTCTCGCGGCGGCCCAGATTCACCTGGCAGTAGAAGTAGTTGGTGCCCGCGTAGAGCACCCCCATCTCATTGCCGCCGTGGCTGTACGACGTCGCGGTGCGCCAGACCTCGCAGTTGGACTTGCCGCCGCCGATGGAGTGGCAGGAGGGGACGGGGGCCGGGTCGCCGCCGCCGCCACTGGTGGTGGCACCGCCGCTGGTGCTTCCCCCGGTGTCGGTGGCACCACCCGTCGATCCGCCGGAACCGGAACCGTAGCCACTGCCGGAACCGGAGCTGGAACCGGAACCGGAAGCGCCGCCGTCCGCACCGCCGCTCTTCCCGTCACCCGTGTCACCCGCGCCGCCCGCACCCGCCGCCGGCGGCTTCCGGGACGGCGTGGCGGATTCCTTCGCGTCGCCCTTGCCCGAGGCCGACGGGCTGCCGCTGCCGGCCGACGGCGAAGGCACACCGCCCGGTTCGAGCACGTCGCCGGACCGCGTCCGCGACGGAGCCGGATCGGCCGCCCCCGCCGCCTTGTCGCCCGGGGCCTGGTCCCGGCCGACCAGTGCGTACGTCACTCCGCCCCCGGCCAGCAGTACGGCGGCCACCGCGGCGGCGACCAGCGCCTTGCCGCGCCCGCGCCCGGGACCGTGCGCGCTGCCGCCGCCGGGGACGGGACCCGTCCCCGACCCACCGGCTCCGCCGGAGGCCTGGGGCGTACGACCGCCCTCGGCCGGCCCGGCACCGTACGCCGCGGGGTGGCCGCCCGGCACGGGGCCGTGCCCCTGCGCGAACTGCGCGCCGTACGGAGCACCCGCGCCCCCGGCCGGCTGCCCGGCCTCATGGGCTCCGGCAGGTGCCGGCCCGAAGCCCTGGGGCCGGTACGGGACTTCGTTACGGGCGGTCGGGGCCGGGCCGCTGCCGCGCGTGTCCCCACCCGCACCCGGGGCAACCGGAGGCGCAACCGGAGACAGCCCATCGGCCGTCGCGGAACCCGTGTCGCCGCCCCGCGCCGCGCCGGGCGCGGCCGAATGCGCCGCGCCTCCCAGCCCCAGCGTCGCCGACGTCTCCTGTCCGGCCGCCACCTCGGTGAGCAGGCGGGCGGCGGTGGTCGCGTCGGGGCGCTGCGCAGGGTCCTTGTGCATCAGGGCCCGCAGGACGGGAGCGAGCGGCCCGGCCCGGTGCGGCTCGGGCAGCGGTTCGTCGACGATCGCGCTGAGCGTCGACCAGGTCGACGTACGCCGGAACGGCGAGGATCCCTCCACCGCCGCGTACAGCGTGGCGCCGAGGGCCCAGACGTCGGAGGCGGGTCCGGGCTCGTGGCCCTGCGCGCGCTCCGGCGCCAAGTAGTCGAGGGAGCCGACGATTTCGCCGCTGCGGGTCAGATGGGTGGCGGAGCCGTCGCCGGGGTCGTCCATCGCGGCGATGCCGAAGTCGGTGAGGACGACCCGGCCCGTGCGGTCCAGCAGTACGTTGCCGGGCTTGACGTCACGGTGGAGCACGCCCACGCCGTGGGCCGCGGCCAGCGCCTCCAGCACCCGTGCGCCGATGGCCGCGGCCTCGCGCGGGTCCATGACGCCGCGTTCGGAGAGCACGTCGTCGAGCGAGGGGCCGTCGACGAGCTCCATCACGATGACGGGCCGGCCCTCGTGCTCGGTGACGTCATGGACGGCGACGACCCCGGGGTGACGGACGCGCGCGGCGGCGCGCGCCTCGCGCTGCATCCGCAGCCGCAGATCGGCCAGCTCGGCACCGGACGCGTCCGAGTACGTACGCAGTTCCTTGACCGCGACCTCGCGGCCGAGGACGTCGTCGACGGCGCGCCACACGACGCCCATGCCGCCACGGCCCAGTTGCCGCACCACCCGGTAGCGGCCGGCCAGCCGCTCGCCCTCCCCCGAAGACCCTGAAGATCCCGAAACTCCTGGAAGCTCCCCCGAAGACACCGCTGCCCCGTTCCTCTGTCCGCTGGTGATGTCGCGTACAGGGTACGGGGCAGGGGTGACGGCTCCGCCGGGGGCCGAACGGCTGTTACTGGGCCGTGGCCGTCAGGTCGCCGCGGCGCGGCCGGGCGAACGCGTCGATCTCGGCCCGGCCGAGACCCGTGAGACCGGCGACCTCGGCGTCGTCGAGGGCGCCGCAGTCGAGTCCGCGCAGCAGGTAGCTGCTGAGCGCCTTGGCGGTGGCGGGCTCGTCCATGATGTCGCCCTCGGTCTTGGCTACGTACGCGGCGAGGCGCGCGGCGGCCGCCTCCATGCCCTCGCGGTAGAAGGCGAACACGGCGGCGTAGCGGGTCGGGAGGTGGCGCGGGTGCATGTCCCAGCCCTGGTAGTACGCGCGGCCCAGGGCGCGGCGCGTGAGGCCGTAGTGGAGCTTCCACGCCTCGTGGACGTGCTCGGTGCTGCCGACGGGCAGCACGTTGGTGGAGCCGTCGGAGACGCGCACGCCCGTGCCGGCGGCGGCGACCTGCATGATCGCCTTGGCGTGGTCGGCGGCGGGGTGGTCGCTGGCCTGGTAGGCGGCGCTGACGCCGAGGCAGGCGCTGTAGTCGAAGGTGCCGTAGTGCAGTCCGGTGGCGCGGCCCTCGGCGGCGTCGATCATGCGGGCGACGGCGGCGGTGCCGTCGGCGGCGAGGATGGACTGGCTGGTCTCGATCTGGATCTCGAAACCGATCCGGCCGGCGTCCAGGGCGTGGGCCTTCTCGAAGGCCTCGAGGAGCCGGACGAAGGCGGTGACCTGCTCGGGGTAGGTCACCTTGGGCAGGGTGAGGACGAGGCCGTCGGGCAGGCCGCCGTTCTCCATCAGCCCGGTGAGGAAGATGTCGGTGGTGCGGATGCCGCGGTCGCGTACGGCGGCCTCCATGCACTTCATGCGGATGCCCATGTACGGGGCGGCGGTGCCGTTCGCGTAGGCCTCGGAGATCAGGCGGGCGGCCTGCGCCGCGTGCGTGTCCTCGTCCTGGCCCTGGTAGCCGTCCTCGAAGTCGACGCGGAGGTCCTCGATGGGCTCGCGCTCCAGCTTGGCCCGTACGCGCGTGTACACGGGCTCGGCGAGCTCGTCGGACAGACCGAGGATCCGGGCGAAGGACCCGGCGTCGGGGGCGTGCTCGTCGAGCGCGGCGAGCGCCTGGTCGCCCCAGGAGCGGATGGTGCCGGCGTCGAAGGCGTCACCCGGTACGTAGACGGTGTGGACGGGCTGGCGCGTGCCCGGGTCTCCGGGGTAGCGGCGGGCGAGCTCGGCGTCCACCGATGCGAGGGAGGCGCTGATGCCCTCGCTGACCGCGCCGGCGAGGCTCGTCGCCACCTTCTCCTGCTGACCCATCGCTGCACACCCTCCTGTTTTCCGCTACACGGAATCAATAATCCGTATGGTGAAGTTAGCTGCGGCGACTGACCTGCGTCAATGGTGCCTCGGAACGCGGACCGGGGCCGCGCGGTGACGATCACCACACGGCCCCGGTCATGGAGACGAGCCTCGAACCGGCCGAGCTCAGCCCTTGCGGGCCTTGATCTCCTCGGTCAGCTGCGGGACGACCTCGAAGAGGTCGCCGACCACGCCGTAGTCGACCAGGTCGAAGATCGGGGCCTCGGCGTCCTTGTTGATGGCCACGATGGTCTTCGAGGTCTGCATGCCGGCCCGGTGCTGGATCGCGCCGGAGATGCCCGAGGCGATGTACAGCTGCGGGGAGACCGACTTACCGGTCTGGCCGACCTGGTTGGAGTGCGGGTACCAGCCGGCGTCGACGGCGGCGCGCGAGGCGCCGACGGCGGCACCGAGCGAGTCGGCGAGCGCCTCGATCACCGAGAAGTTCTCGGCACCGTTGACGCCGCGGCCGCCGGAGACCACGATCGCGGCCTCGGTCAGCTCGGGACGGCCGGTCGACTCGCGCGGGGTGCGGGCGACGACCTTGGTACCGGTCGACTTCTCACCGAAGGTGACGGCGAGAGCCTCGACGGCACCCGCCGCCGGGGCGGCCTCGACCGGGGCCGAGTTCGGCTTGACGGTGATGACCGGGGTGCCCTTGGAGACACGGGACTTGGTGGTGAACGCGGCGGCGAACGCGGACTGCGTGGCGACCGGGCCCTCGTCGCCGGCCTCCAGGTCGACCGCGTCGGTGATGATGCCGGAGCCGATACGGACCGCGAGGCGGGCCGCGATCTCCTTGCCCTCGGCGGAGGACGGGACGAGCACGGCGGCGGGCGATACGGCCTCGTACGCGGCCTGCAGCGCGTCCACCTTCGGCACGACGAGGTAGTCGGCGAACTCGGTGGCGTCCGCGGTGAGGACCTTGACCGCGCCGTGCTCGGCGAGCACCCCGGCGGTGTTTTCGGCACCCGCGCCGAGCGCGACGGCGACCGGCTCGCCGATCCGGCGGGCCAGCGTCAGCAGCTCCAGGGTGGGCTTGCGGACGGCACCGTCCACGTGGTCGACGTAGACGAGAACTTCAGCCATGGGACTTCAATCTCCTGCGTGTGAAGTGTGAGGGGGCAGTACGGGGCCGAAGCCTCAGATGAACTTCTGTCCGGCCAGGAACTCGGCCAGCTGCTTGCCGCCCTCGCCCTCGTCCTTGACGATCGTGCCGGCGGTACGGGCCGGACGCTCGGCGGCCGAGTCGACCGCGGTCCACGCGCCCTCCAGACCGACTTCCTCCGCCTCGATGTCGAGGTCGGACAGGTCCAGGGACTCCACCGGCTTCTTCTTGGCGGCCATGATGCCCTTGAAGGACGGGTAGCGGGCCTCACCCGACTGGTCCGTCACGGACACGACGGCCGGCAGGGACGCCTCCAGCTGCTCGCTGGCGGTGTCGCCGTCACGGCGGCCCTTGACGGTGCCGTCCTCGACGGAGACCTCGGAGAGCAGGGTGACCTGCGGGACGCCGAGGCGCTCGGCGAGGATCGCCGGCAGCACGCCCATGGTGCCGTCGGTCGAGGCCATACCGCAGATGACCAGGTCGTAGCCGGTCTTCTCGATGGCCTTGGCGAGCACCAGCGAGGTGCCCATGACGTCGGTGCCGTGCAGGTCGTCGTCCTCGACGTGGACGGCCTTGTCGGCACCCATGGACAGCGCCTTGCGCAGCGCGTCCTTGGCGTCCTCGGGGCCCACCGTCAGCACGGTGATCTCCGCGTCGTCGGCCTCGTCGGCGATCTGCAGCGCCTGCTCGACCGCGTACTCGTCGAGCTCCGACAGCAGGCCGTCGACGTCGTCACGGTCGACGGTCAGGTCATCGGCGAAGTGCCGGTCGCCGGTGGCGTCGGGCACGTACTTCACACAGACAACGATCCTCAAGCTCACGCCGGCTCTCCTACTGCATCGTCATTTCTGAGCTGCCTTGTGCAGGCAGCATAGGCGCCTGAAGGCGGGGTTTCCGGTCGGGGCGACCGGCGCTCCGAACGAAATATTACTCGTCAGTACAGCTGGTACGTACCCCGTAAGCAAGCGCTTGGAACTGTGACGTTGACAACGCTGCGTAACCAGAACCTCTCAGTCCCTCAGCGCGTTGAAACGTCCCTGGTGATAGAGGAGCGGACGGCCGTCCCCGGCCGGGTCCCCGGCAACGGCCTCGGCGATGACGATGCGATGGTCCCCGGCGGGCACCCGGGCGACGACGCGGCAGACCAGCCAGGCCAGTACGCCGTCCAGGACCGGCACTCCCCACGGCCCGCTACGCCATCGGGTGGGCGGGGCGAAGCGGTCGGCGCCGCTGCGGGCGAAGGTGGCGGCCAGTTCCCGCTGGTGCTCGCCGAGCACATGGACGCCGACGTACGACGCCTCCGAGACGACCGGCCAGCTGGATGACGAGGTGCCGATGCCGAACGAGATCAGCGGGGGCTCGGCCGCGACCGAGCTGAGCGAGGTGGCGGTGAAGCCGACGGGGCGGTCCCCCTGGGCGGTGATGACCGCGACACCCGCCGCGTGCTGCCGGAAGACGGAGCGCAGGAGGTCGGGAGTGGCCGGCCGTGGGGCGCCGAGGCCGGGGCCGGGAGCGGCCGACTGGTGGGGAATGGCCGGCCGATCGGCGGCGAGGTCGGGCGAAGCCGTCATGGAGTTGTCCTTCTGCGAGGGATACGAACGGGTCCGTGGCTGCTCAGACGCCCGGACAGCGCGCGCTCGCATGACGGGCCAGGTCCACATGGACCCGGCCGAAGAGAAGGAATCGTGAGGGCACGCCGTCAGACTGACGATCGTTGGCCCGTGCAGTCAAGCCGTATCGGCGAGATGCGAGCGGCGTCACGGACTTGCCACTTCCCGGTCACAGCGCTGCTGCCAGCGCCGCGATCACATCGGCCTTGCGGGGCTGCCCCGACGCCCTGCGCACGATCCGGCCGCCCGCGTCCAGCACGAGCACCGTGGGCGTTCTCACGATGCCCAGCTCGCGCACGAGCGGGAGGCGCTCCTCCGCGTCTATCTCCAGGTGCGCCACCCCGCCGATCATGCCCGCCACATCGGCGAGGACGCGCCTGGTCGCCCGGCACGGCTGACAGAAGGCGCTGGAGAACTGCACGAGCGTGGCCCGCTCCCCCAGCTCCGCACCCAGCTCGGCAGCCCCGAGCCTCTCGAGCCTCTCGGCATGTTCGTTCATCGTCCGGGTACAGCGCCCCGGACGGGCGCCGAAATTCCGCCAGGTGACTCGACGTGACGAGAATCTCGCCGTGCGACGCGCCCAGGACTGGCCGTTACGGCGCACATGGGGCACCATCTGCCCAATGCCGAAAACCTACGGCTGCGTAACTTCCACCGGGCGAACCCTCCCCCGGGGCAAGTAAGGAAGGGTCTCCCCACAGATGGCAGAGCTCGTCTATCGGCCGGTCATCGGCGCCGCCCTCACGCTGTTCAAGGCGCTGGACCTGAAGATCGACACTCAGGGGTCGGAGAACATTCCGCGCTCCGGCGGTGCGGTGCTGGTGAGCAATCACATCGGCTACCTCGACTTCATCTTCTCCGGCCTGGCGGCGCTGCCGCAGAAGCGGCTGGTCCGCTTCATGGCGAAGGAGTCCGTGTTCCGGCACCGGGTCTCGGGTCCGCTGATGCGCGGCATGAAGCACATTCCGGTGGACCGCAAGCAGGGCGAGACGGCCTACGCGCACGCGCTCGACTCGCTGCGCTCCGGCGAGATCATCGGCGTGTTCCCGGAGGCCACGATCTCCCAGTCGTTCACGCTGAAGAGCTTCAAGTCGGGCGCCGCGCGCCTCGCGCAGGAGGCCGGCGTGCCGCTGATCCCGGTGGCGCTGTGGGGCACGCAGCGGCTGTGGACCAAGGGCCGCCCGAAGAACCTCAAGCGCAGCCACATCCCGGTGACCATCCGGGTCGGCGAGCCGATGGAGGCGCCCACCGACCAGTACGCGGGTGCGATCACGCGGCGGCTGCGCGAGCGGGTGCAGGAGCTGCTGGAGGCGGCGCAGCGCGCCTATCCCGTACGCCCCAAGGACGCCGGCGACACCTGGTGGGTGCCCGCGCACCTCGGGGGTACGGCTCCGACCGCGGCCGAGGTCCGCGAGGCCGGCGCCTGAGCGCTCCGCTGGAAGTCCGGTGCGATACCTGCGGGTGCGTCGTGGCTGGTCGCGCCACGCGGCGGAGCCGCGCATCGATACAGCCCCGCGCCCCTTCGGGGCGCCGCCGAACCGCACCGGACTTCGCCGAGCCCGCTGAGGGCCCGTCCGGTGGATCAGGCCCTGGGGGCCGCCGGCGGGGCATCACTCCGGGGTGCGGACGGTGATCAGCGCCCCGGGGCTGAGCTTCTCCAGCGACTCGGCGAGTTCGGCCCCCGCCGCCTCCAGCTCTCCGCGCGTCATCGGCGCGAGGCTCTCCAGCAGGAAGATCGCGTTCACCGACTCCTCGGTGAGCCGGGTGCGCGGGCCCTGACGCCAGTTCCAGCGGCGGCAGGTGACGCCCTCGTCGTCGCACCAGACGATCTCGCCGGGCTCCGGGTGCTCCACGGCGGCCTCGCCGCCCGCGACGGTGACGAACGGCTCGTCACCGGTGGCCCGTACCAGGCGCATCGCCCCCTCGACGAGGTCGGCGTCCTCGCCGCCGACCGGGATCAGATGGGCCACGCTGATCGCGTTGTACGCGTCCACGAGCAGGTTGATGCGGGGCAGTCCGGCCCCGGACAGCGCGCGCTTGGCGAGCGCCTCGGCGGAGTTGCGCGTACGGGACGGCTTGGCGCCGAAGGCGCTGTACGCCTCGCGCCACGCGGCCATGTGCGCGTCCTCGTGCGGGGCACGGCCCCCGAGCCGCTCGGCCAGCCGGTCCGCGGCATCGTCGAGCAGCGCCGCACTCGCTTCATTGCTGGGGCCGTTGACCAGGCCACGGGCCTCGATGGCCAGATGGGTGAATCCGGGCACGAGGGCACGCACCTCGTCGGACACGGTGAGCTTCAGGGTCATCGTCTGCCTTGCCTCAGCGCTTCCCAGCGCGACGGAAGTGGACCGCGCAGTGCACTCTACTGCGCCACGCGGTCCACTCCACTAACCCTTGGCGCTACCTGGTCATTTCTTCCTTCAGCGCCTGGAGGAAGGCGTCCACGTCGTCCTCGGTGGTGTCGAAGGAGCACATCCACCGGACGTCGCCGGCCGCCTCGTCCCAGAAGTAGAAGCGGAAGCGCTGCTGCAGCCGCCTGCTCACCTCGTGCGGAAGGCGCGCGAAGACCGCGTTGGCCTGGACCGGGTAGAGGATCTCCACCCCGTCCACCGACCGCACGCCGTCGGCGAGCCGCCGCGCCATGGCGTTGGAGTGCCGGGCGTTGCGCAGCCACAGGTCCTTGGCGAGCAGCGCCTCCAGCTGGACGGAGACGAAGCGCATCTTGGACGCGAGCTGCATGGAGAGCTTGCGCAGATGCTTCATATGGCTGACGGCGTCCGGGTTGAGGACGACGACGGCCTCGCCGAAGAGCATCCCGTTCTTGGTGCCGCCGTACGAGAGGACGTCCACGCCGACCGCGTTGGTGAACGCGCGCATCGGCACGTCCAGCGACGCGGCGGCGTTGGCTATCCGGGCGCCGTCGAGGTGCACCTTCATTCCGAGGCCGTGCGCGTGCTCGACGATCGCGCGGATCTCGTCCACCGTGTAGACCGTGCCCAGCTCGGTGTTCTGGGTGATCGAGACGACCTGCGGCATGGCGCGGTGCTCGTCCTCCCAGCCCCACGCCTGCCGGTCGATCAGCTCGGGCGTGAGCTTCCCGTCCGGCGTCGGTACGGTCAGCAGCTTGAGGCCGCCCATCCGCTCGGGCGCGCCGCCCTCGTCCACGTTGATGTGCGCGGTCTCGGCACACACCACCGCGCCCCAGCGGTCCGTCAGCGCCTGGAGCGCGACGACGTTGGCTCCCGTTCCGTTGAAGACCGGGAAGGCCTCGGCGGACGAGCCGAAATGGCTGTGCATGATCCGCTGTAGATGGTCCGTGTACGCGTCCTCGCCGTAGGAGACGTCGTGGCCTCCGTTGGCGACGGCGAGCGCGGCCAGCACTTCCGGATGCGCGCCCGCGTAGTTGTCGCTGGCGAAGCCCCGGACGGCGGGGTCGTGGTGCCTGCGGGCATCGGTCTTCGAGGGGATCACGGCTTGGGGGTCAGCCACAGACGCTGTCCATTCACTTCCGAGGCGGGCCGGTCCCAGACTCCGGCAATGGCCTCGGCCAGTTCCTTGGCGTCCGTGAAGCCCGCGAACTTCGCATTCGGGCGCTCGGCGCGCATGGCGTCGTGCACCAGTGCCTTGATGATCAGGATGGCGGCCGCGGCGTTCGGGCCCTGATCGCCTCCAGCCTTGCGGAACGCGTCGGCGAGCGCCAGGGTCCAGGCCTCGGCGGCCGCCTTGGCCGCGGCGTACGCGGCGTTGCCCTCGGTGGGCTTGCTGGCACCGGACTGGCTGACCAGCACATAGCGTCCCTTGTCGCTGCGCCTGAGCGCCTCGTGGAAGGCGAGCGAGGTGTGCTGGACCGTGCGGATCAGCAGTTTCTCCAGCAGGTTCCAGTCGGCCAGGTCGGTCTCGGCGAAGGTCGCGCTGCCGCGCCAGCCGCCGACGAGATGGACCAGGCCGTCGATCCGGCCGAACTCCTTCTCGGTCTGGGCGGCCCATTCGCGGGTGGCGTTCAGGTCGAGCAGGTCGACCGTGTCTCCGGTGACGGTCGCGCCGCCGTGCGCGTACCGGGCGGCGTCGACGGCTTCGGCGAGACGCTCGGTGTCCGCGTCGGCCGCCACGACGGTCGCTCCGGCCTCGGCGAGGCGCAGCAGCGTCGCACGGCCCGCCGGGCCGGCGGCACCGGCCACCGCGATCACGGCACCGTCCAGCACCCCGTTGTTGTTCAGGTTCATCTTGGTGGTCTCCTCCGTACGAGAGCTCACGCGGCGGCGCCCGCGGTGATCCCCTTGGTGGAGGCGATCACGTCCTTGAGCTTCTTGGAGAGCGCCTCATAGAACATGCTGAGCGGAAACTCGTCCGGAAGCACGTCGTCCACGAGCTTGCGCGGCGGCAGGGAGAGGTCCAGGGCGTCCGGGCCCTTGGCCCAGCGCGAGCCCGGGTGCGGCGCGAGGTAGGTGGAGACCAGGTCGTACGCCTTGAACCAGTGGACGAGCTTCGGGCGGTCGATGCCCTCGCGGTACAGGGTCTCGATCTCGGCGCAGAGCTGGTTGGTGACCTGCGGGGCCCGGTCCCAGTCGATCTTCAGCGTGTTGTCGGTCCAGCGGACGACATCGTGCTTGTGGAGGTACGCGAAGAGCAGCTGGCCGCCGAGGCCGTCGTAGTTGCGCACCCGGTCGCCGGTGAGGGGGAAGCGGAACATCCGGTCGAACAGCACCGCGTACTGGACGTCGCGGCCGTGCGCGTTGCCCTCGGCCTCCAGCTTCACGGCCTCCTTGAAGGCGGTGAGGTCGCAGCGCAGCTCCTCCAGGCCGTACATCCAGAACGGCTGGCGCTGCTTGATCATGAACGGGTCGAAGGGCAGGTCGCCGCGGCTGTGGGTGCGGTCGTGGACCATGTCCCAGAGCACGAAGGCCTTCTCGCAGCGCTCCTGGTCGTGGACCATCGCGGCGATGTCCTCGGGAAGCTCGACGCCGAGGGTCTCCACGGCCGCCTCGGTGACGCGGCGGAAGCGGGCGGCCTCGCGGTCGCAGAAGATGCCGCCCCAGCTGAACCGCTCGGGGGCCTCGCGCACGGCTATGGTCTCCGGGAAGAGCACGGCCGAGTTGGTGTCGTAGCCCGCGGTGAAGTCCTCGAAGGTGATGCCGCAGAAGAGCGGGTTGTCGTAGCGGGTGGCCTCCAGCTCGGCGAGCCACTCCGGCCAGACCATGCGCAGGACGACCGCTTCGAAGTTGCGGTCGGGGTTGCCGTTCTGCGTGTACATCGGGAAGACGACCAGGTGCTGGAGGCCGTCCACGCGGTTCGCGGCGGGCTGGAAGGCGAGCAGCGAGTCCAGGAAGTCGGGCACGCCGAAGCCGCCGTCCGCCCACTTCTTCAGGTCGCCGACGAGCGCACGGTGGTACGGGGCGTCGTGCGGCAGCAGCGGGGAGAGCTCCTCGACCGCCGAGGTCAGCTGCTCGACCGCGTAGGCGGCCGTGGCGGGCACCGGGGCGTCCTCGGCGTCGAAGTCGATCGAGCCGTCCTTGGACTGCCAGGGCCTGATGTCCTCGACGGCACTCTTGAGCGTCAGCCAGGCGGGGTGCTCGACCACCCGCACGGCAGTAGTGATGTCCCTGCCGGCAGCGTCCTGCACAAGAATTTCCGTCATGTCACTTCCTCCACGGGAGAACCTCGCGTCAAGACACCGTATCCATGCGAGGTTCTTCCGTACAAGTGCGACCGTGGGAAATTATCCTGCGCAACCCCCTTGGTCACCGCAGATTTTGCTGTCACGTACGGCTGTTGAGGCGATAGCTGTGGCCAGTCCGTCCAGTGCGCGACGGGCGTCAGGGAGTGCACCGCTCAGTGACAGAAAGCCATGGAACATCTGCGGAAAGTGTCCCTCGCTCACCCGGACCCCCGCATCCCGCAGCCGCGCGGCGTACGCCCGGCCCTCGTCGCAGAGGGGATCGCAGCCGGCCGTGACGATGTGCGCGGGCGGCAGACCGTGCGGGCGGGCCCGCAGCGGCGAGACGAGCGGGTCGAGCGGATCGCCGTCCGGGCCGAGGTACTGGGCCCAGAACCACCTCAGGTGGGCGGCGGTGAGGTAGTAGCCGCGCGCGTTCCTCCGGTACGAGCCGGTGTCCATGGCGGCGTCCGTGGCCGGGTAGACCAGCGCCTGGAGTGCGAGCGCGGGGCCACCCCGCTCCCTCGCCAGCAGGGCGCAGCCGGCGGCCAGCGTGCCGCCGGAGCTGTCTCCCGCCACGACCAGCGCCGCCGGGTCGCCGCCGAGCTCCCCGACGTGGAACGCGGCCCAGCGCAGGGCCGCGTACGCGTCCTGGAGCGGGGCGGGGAAGCGTGCCTCGGGGGCGAGCCGGTAGCCGACGGAGACGATCACGGCCCCCGCGGCGGCGCACAGGGTGCGGCAGGTCCGCTCGTACGTGTCGAGGCCGCACAGGGTGAAGCCCCCGCCGTGCAGGAAGACGACGGTGGGACACGACGCGGCCCGGGACACGGGCTCGTAGATCCGTACCGGGACGTCCGGTGCGCCCGGCGGACCGGGGACCGTCCGGTCCGTCACGGCGCCGACCGGCGGCAGCGGCGCGGGCGGGACCGGGGCGGCGGCGAGGATGCGCCGGGCCTCGACGGCGTCGGTGACCGTGCCGCCGACATCGGGGAAGACGGCGCTCATCGCGTCCACGTACGGGCGGGCTTCGGGCGCGAGGCGATCGGTCATCCCCGGGCCTCCTCGCGCGCGAAGTGCGGGATGACCTTCTCGCCCCACTGCCGCAGCGTCTCCAGGCAGGCCTCCTGCGGCACCGTGCCCATCTGGATCAGGCACATGATCTCGTCGGCACCCGCGTCGCGCAGCCGCTCCACGTAGGCGATCGCGTCGTCCGCGGTGCCGTAGGCGTGGTCGGCGTTGAAGGTGGCGGTGGAGGTGGGACGCACGGGGATGTCGTGCTCGTGCAGACGGGCGACGACCTGCTCGGCGGCCCTGCGCATCTCGGCGGCCTCGTCCGCCCCCTCGCCCACCGCCTCGTCGGGTATGCCCGCGCCGCCGTACCAGTGCCCGATGGACTGGGCGAAGAACCGCTGCCCGCGGATGCCGACGCGCCGCGCCTCCTCCCGGTCGTCCAGCACGATCGTCGGACAGAGGACGGAGAAGTGGTCGTTGACCTCGGTGGAGACGAAGCGGGAGCCGTCGCGGGCGGCGACGGCGGCGTCGTACGCGGTACGCATCCCGGCGATCGCCTCGGGCCCGGCGAAGCCCATGACCAGGGCACCGATGCCGAGATCCGCGGCCTGGGTGAGGGTCTCGGTGCGGCTGCAGGCGAGGAAGAGCGGCGGATGCGGCAGCTGGCGGGGGCGGGGCAGGATCGGATGCGGATCGATCCTGATCAGCTCGCCGTGGTACTCGAGCTCGTCCTCCTGCCAGGCCTTGCCGATGATCCGCAGCGCTTCCTCCACCTCCCGCGTCGTCCGGCTCTTGTCGACGCCGCACAACGAGGTCTCCTGGTCGGTGCCGCCACGTCCGGCCCCGAGGTCGAGCCGCCCGCCGGAGAGCAGGTCGAGCATCGCGGCCCGCTCGGCGACCCGGGCGGGATGGTTGAAGTTGAAGGGCATGCAGACGACGCCGTGCCCGACGCGGATGGTCGTGGTCTTCGCCGCCACCCAGGTGAGAAAGATCTCGGGGGCGGACATGTGGGCGTACCACTTGAGAGAGTGGTGCTCGACGGCCCAGATCCGGTCGAAGCCCATCTGCTCGGCGAGTACGGCCTGTTCGACGCAGTCGCGGATGACCTGGTGCTCGCGTTCGACGGTGGGATCGGCGAGCTGGGCCTCGAAAATGACGGAGAACTGCATGACGGGGCCTCCCAGGGGGCTTGCGTCCTGTGCGCTGCCGTTATTTCAATTCGCTATATGACTAGTCGTCAGGTCCCGAAGAAGCAAGACGTACGACAGCACCCGTCCGGAGCGGAGCTTCCCGCGACGGCCTGGGCCGTGCTCGGGCTGCTCTCGTTCCCCGGTGAGCGCACCGGTTACGAGCTGAAGAAGTGGGCGGACGCCTCCCTGCGGTTCTTCTACTGGTCCCCGGCCATCAGCCAGATCTACGCGGAGCTGCGCCGCCTGGAGGGCCTCGGTTACGTCACCTCGCAGCGCTCGGGCCCCGAGGAGCCCCGCGCCAAGCGGCGGTACGCGATCACCGAGGCGGGCCGCACGGCACTCGCGGAGTGGGCCGGTGGCGGCGGGGACGCGGGGCCGCCCGTCCTCAAGCACCCCCTGGTGCTGCGGGTCTGGCTCGGCCATCTGGCGGCGCCGGAACGGCTGCGCGCGCTCGTCGGTGACCACATCGACCGCACGGAGGCGGAGCTCGCGGAGGTGCGGGCCGCACTCGCACGGGCCGAAGGCGTGGACGAGTGGGCGCATCCGCAGGTGGCGCTGCGCTGGAGCGAGCGGCACCACCTCGCCGAGCTGGAGCTGGCACAGGCGCTGCTGCACGATCTGGACCGGCTCGAGCAGCGGCGTCAAGGCCCGGGGGACGCGCCCACGGACGAGTGATCCGATCCGCCGCCCCAACGCCGGAACCGCCCGTTCCCACGGGCCTGGCGGCCTGCTGCACGACCCGTTACACCTTGGAGGTGGGCCATTAGGCTGCGGCCGTGCCGCGCGGGGCGAGCGAGCCGAAGGGGCGCGCGGGCGTCGACGCACTTCCCCCTAGGACTTCGTCCTGGGAGGACCCCAAGAAGCGCCCCGGAGGCGAGCCGAGCCCCAAAAATACGACGGAAGCGAGAAGATCTTGAGTTTCCTCACCATCGGTCATCGCGGAGTCATGGGTGTCGAGCCGGAGAACACCCTCCGTTCCTTCGTCCGCGCCGAGCGCGTCGGCATGGACGCCATCGAGCTGGATCTTCATCTGAGCAAGGACGGCGCCCTGGTCGTCATGCACGACGCGGAGGTGGACCGGACGACCGACGGGACCGGCCCGATCGCCGACAAGACCCTCGCCGAGCTGCGGGAGCTCGACGCCGGTCAGGGCGAGCGCGTCCCTGTCTTCGAGGAGGTCCTGGACGCGGTGGGCGCGCCGCTCCAGGCGGAGATCAAGGACGTCGCCGCTGCGCGGGCGCTCGCCGCGGTGATGCGCAAGCGCGATCTCGTGGGGCGGGTGGAGGTCTCGTCCTTCCAGGACGAGGCGATCGCGGAGATCACCTCGCTGGTCCCGGGCGTACGCACGGCTCTGATCGCGAGCCGCTGGGGCAGCGACATCGTGGACCGGGCGCGGGCGGTGGGCGCCGCCACCCTCGCGCTGAACATCCGCAGGCTCACGCTGGAGACCGTGGAGCACGCGCACGGCGAGGGCCTGAAGGTCATCGGCTGGGTGGTCAACACCCAGGACCATCTGCGGCTCGTGCGCGCGCTCGAACTGGACGGCGCGACCACCGACTTCCCGGAGATCCGCCGCACCGGCCGCTTCACGGCCTGACCGGCCCAGGGGGTGTCTTCTGGATCTTGCCGGGCTCGGCCTGATCCACAAGACACCCCCGAGGGCTTGTCTTCTGGATCAGCCCGGCAAGATCCGAAAGACAGGCCCTAGACGAGCTCCTTCACGAGCAGCTCGAACTGCAGGTCGTCGCGCTGCGGCAGGCCGAAGCGCTCGTCGCCGTACGGGAAGGGCGTCATCTTTCCCGTACGGCGGTAGCCACGCCGCTCGTACCAGGCGATCAGGTCGTCGCGTACGGAGATCACGGTCATGTGCATCTCGGACACGCCCCAGGAGGCGCGGGCGACGCGCTCGGCCTCGGCGATGATCCGCCGGCCGAGGCCGCCGCCCTGGAGTCCGGGGCGGACGGCGAACATGCCGAAGTAGGCGGCCTCGCCACGGTCCTCCAGCTGGCAGCAGGCGATCAGTTCACCCTCGCGCTCCACGGCGAGCAGCCTGCTCCCGTCCGCGGTGATGACGTCCCGCACACCGTCCGGGTCGGTCCGCTGCCCCCGGAGGATGTCCGCCTCCGTGGTCCAGCCGGCCCGGCTCGATTCCCCCCGGTAGGCGGACTCGATCAGCTCGACGAGCGCGTCCACATCGGCGTCGGTGGCGTCGCGGTAGGTCAGGCGGGCCTCGTCCCGCGGCGGGGCGGTGTCCATGGCGTGGATCTCCGATCTCTCCTGCGTGCCGTCTACTGTGCTGACCATGATGCACGTGCTCAGCAGCCGCACTCTGCTGCGTCCCACCGACCCCGAGCGGTCCCGGCGCTTCTACGAGGACGTACTCGGCCTGCAGATCTACCGCGAGTTCGGCACCGGGCCCGAGCGCGGGACGGTCTACTTCCTGGGCGGCGGATTTCTGGAGCTCTCCGGGCGCTCGGACACCCCGCCCGCGCCCGGCCTCGCGCTCTGGCTCCAGGTCTCCGACGTGAAGGCGGCGTACGGCCATGTGACGGCGCGCGGGGCGACGGTGGAGCGGCCGCCGCGCAAGGAGCCCTGGGGGCTGATCGAGATGTGGGTGAGCGATCCGGACGGGGTGCGCATCGCCGTCGTCGAGGTGCCCGAGGACCATCCGCTGCGTTACCGGCCCTGAACACCCCCGCCGCATACGAGCGCCCCGCGCACGCCTGTACGTACACCTGTGCGCTCGTATGCGCCGTGCCGGGCACGGGAATCCTCCACCCGACACCGTCGAGCGGGGGAGGTGCGCGGTGCACGGACCCGCGGGGCCCGGCTGGTTGCTCGTGGCGCTGTGCGCGGCGTCCGGCGCGTACTGCCTGCTGCGGGTGCGCAGCTGCGTGGGCGCGGCGCGCGCGGCGGCGCGCGGTGAGGCGGTGATGGGGCTCGGGATGGCCGCGATGGCCGTGCCGGCCGCCGTCGTACCGCCGCCGGCGTGGGCCTGGCTGCTGTACGCCGCCGTGTTCGGCGCGGCGGGGCTGCACGCCCTGTGGGCCGCGCGCGGGGGTGCGCTCAGGACTCCGGGAAGGACTCCGGGAAGGGCTACGGGATCGGCTGCGGGCGCGCCTGTGGGCGCGGCGCATCATCTGCATCATCTGGTCGGGTCGCTGGCCATGGTGTACATGGCGGTGGCGATGGCTCCGGGCGCCGACGGGGCGCACACGGGGCACGCCGGGCCCGGTGGAGTGCCGCTGCTCACCGGGGCGTTGCTCGTCTACTTCACCGTGTTCGTGCTGCGTGCGGGGGCCAGGCTGGTGCCGGTGGCCGGGCCCGCGGGCGGCGCGGCCGTGGCGTGGGGGGCGCGCCCGGAGCTGGCTCTGGCCTGCCGGTTGTCGATGGGGGTGGCCATGGTCGCCATGCTGCTCACGGTGTGAGACGCGGCCGGTGAAACCGTGGCGTACGTCACTTGCCGTGCGCGTCCATACCCGGGGGTAGCGCCGCGCTCATAGGGTGGAGACCATGATGGTCTCCCTCGCGCTGCTGTCGCTCGGCGCACTGGCCGCCGTCGTGGCCCCGCGGCTCATGTCGCGGGCCGACTGGCCGGAGCGCGAGCCGGTGGTGGCGTTGTGGGTGTGGCAGTGCGTGGTGGCGTCGGTGCTGTTGAGCTTCGCGCTCTCGATGACGCTCAGCGCGGCGGCGGCCTGGCAGGCGGTCCGGGGCCATGTGTTCGCGCCCGCGCCGCGCGCTGTGGTGGAGGCGTACGCCCTCGGCGCGTACGGGCCCTGGTCGGCGGTGCTGGCCGTGCTGCTGGCCTGCGGCGGGCTGTGGACGGGCGCGATGCTGACCCGGGAGATCCGCCGGGCGAGCGTACGGCGCAAGCGGCGGCGTGACGAACTCCTCGTGCGCTCCCCGGTGTTGCCGGGCGAGGACCCGGGCAGCGAGCCGCTGATCGTCCTGGAGGGTGAGCGACCGGACGCGTGGTGGATGCCGGGCGCGGCCCCGCAGCTGGTCATCACGACAGCCGCGCTGCGCCGCTTGAAGGGCCGTCAGCTCGACGCGGTGCTCGCCCATGAGCAGGGGCACGCGCGGGCCCGCCACGACTGGCTGCTGCACTGCTCGGCGGCGCTGGCCAACGGCTTTCCGCAGGTCCCGGTGTTCGCCGCGTTCCGCGACGAGATGCACCGACTGGTCGAACTGGCGGCCGACGATGTGGCCTCGCGCCGGTTCGGCCGGCTGACCATCGCGCTGGCGCTGGTCGAACTCAACGAGGACCGGGGCGTGTTCGGCCCGGGACCGGCTCCGGACGCCCAGCTGCCGCAGCGGGTGAACCGGCTGCTGGCCCCGGTTCCCCGGCTCACGCCGGCCCGCCGGCTGCGGCTGACGGCGGCGGCCGCGCTGGTCCCGGTCGTTCCTCTGCTCGTGGCGTTTGTGCCGGGACTGCGCGCCCTGGGATAGCCCGGGCCGCTCATGGTCGGCAAGATCTCCCTCATGCCCCCACCCACAGGTGCTCCCCGGCCGCGCAGTCCCCTCCCCTCCCCCGCGGGTACCGCCGCGGTGACGGCCGTGCTCTCGGCGCTGCTGCTGGTCCTGGTCGCGGTGAGGCTGGGACCGCTGGTGTCCTTCGACCGCGCGGTCGCGGACGGGCTGCACCGCTCCGCGCTCGCCGAGCCCGGGTTCACCCGGGTCAACCGGGTGTTCAGCGACTGGGTGTGGGACCCGTGGACGATGCGTCTGGTGGCGGCAGCGACCGTCGTCCTGCTGCTGTGGCGGGGCCTCGGTCTCCTCGCGGTGTGGGTGGCGGCGGCCAGCGCGCTGGGCACAGGCCTCCAGCAGGCGCTGAAGTCGCTGGTGGGCCGCGAGCGGCCGGTCTGGCCGGACCCGGTGGACTCCGCGCAGTACGCCGCGTTCCCGTCCGGGCACGCGATGACGGCGGCCGTCACCTGCGGGCTGCTGCTCTGGCTGCTGGGGCGGCGGGGCGTGGGGCCGCGCCTGTGGTGGGCGGCGGTGCTGTGTGCCGCCGTCTCGGTGCTCGGTGTGGGCTTCACCCGGGTCTATCTCGGGGTGCACTGGCCCACGGACGTGGTGGCCGGCTGGCTGCTCGGGGTCTGTCTGGTGGCGTGCGCGATCGCGTCGTACGGCCGGGTGGCCTTGAACCGGGAGGGCTGAGCCCGCGAGGATCGCCGTATGGCCATCAAAGGCGTGCTCTTCGACTTCTCAGGAACGCTCTTCCGGATCGAACCCGTCACGTCGTGGCTGCGGGCGGCCCTGGACGAGACGGGCGTATCGGTCGGCCGGGCCGACTTCGAACGGTACGCGCGCGAGCTGGACGCGGCCGGCGCCCTGCCCGGCGGGTCCACCCCGCAGGGGATCCCCCGGTCCCTGGCCGGGCTGTGGTCCACCCGGGACGAGGACGCGGCGGGGCACCGCGCCGCCTACACGGGGCTCGCCCGCCGCGTCGACCTGCCGGATCCACGGCTGTACGACGCGCTCTACGAGCGCCACATGGCGCCGTCGGCGTGGCGGCCGTACCCGGACGCGGCGGAGGTCCTGGGTGCGCTGCGGCGGCACGGGGCAGGTGTCGCGGTGGTGAGCAACATCGGCTGGGATCCCCGGCCGGTCTTCCGCGCGCACGGGCTCGACGCGTTCGTGGAGGCGTACGTGCTCTCGTACCGCCTCGGCGTCCAGAAGCCCGACCCCCGGCTGTTCCGGGCGGGCTGCGAGGCGCTGGGGCACGATCCGCGGGAGGTCCTGATGGTCGGTGACGACCGGCGCGCGGACGGCGGGGCGGCGGAGCTGGGCTGCGCCGTGCACTTCGTCGACCATCTGCCGGTGGAGGAGCGGCCGGAGGGGCTGCGTCCGGTGCTCGGGCTCGTCGGCGTGTGAGTCACCGCTCGCCGGCGTGTGAATCACCGCGCGCACAGCCCGGCACGGCGGGGAACGCCTCCTTGGCCGGGCGATCCCCCGCGTCGCCCGGACAAGTCGGCCACCCCCGCTGACCAGGCACGGAAGCGCCCCGCAGCGGGTCGCGCTGAGTATACTGGCCGAGAGCCAGTCAACGCAGGAGTCAAGCATGTCCCCCCGGAGCGCGTCGGTCAATGAAGAGCTCCGTCGCCGTTCGCGGGAGCGGCTGTTGCAGGCGACCGTGGAGCTCGTCGCGGAGCGGGGTTACGAGGCGACGACCCTCGCGGACATCGCGGACCGGGCGGGGTCGGCGCGGGGGCTGGTCTCGTACTACTTCGCCGGGAAGCGGCAGCTCTTCCAGTCGGCCGTGCACCGTCTGATGCATCTGACGCTCGAAGCGGCACTGGAGCGCGAGCCGCGCTCGGACGACGGCCGGGAGCGCCTCGCGCGGGCGATCGACGCGATCCTCGGGCTCGCCGTGGAGCGGCCGGTACTGATGCGCGCGCACATGGCGGGCATCCTGCAGGCGGAAGGTTTCGTGCAGTGCGGTGAGCAGCAGCGGCTGGCGTTCCTGCTGCGCGACACGATCGAGCGGTACGGGTCGACGAACCCCGACGCCGACTATCCGCTGCTGCGCGCGCTGCTGATGGGCGCGGTGGTCGCGGTGCTGCTGCCGGGAGCGCCGATGCCGCCGGCCCGGCTGCGGGCGGAGCTCTTCCAGCGGTACGGGCTGGACTGGGAGCTCGGCGTCCCGCCGGGCGGAGAGCCGCCCGGCGGGACGCGTCACGACGCGTGGACCGGTGACGCCGATCAGTCGTCGTCGAAGTCGTCGAAGTAGTCCGGCTGTGTCTGGACGTTGAGCTCGTCCATCCGGATCCGCTTCGCCGGGTCCGTGCGACGGTCGTCGAGCTTCAGCACGTCGAAGCCCTTGGCGATGTCGTTGGAGTAGATGTAGCCGTTGTAGTAGTAGGCCGACCAGGAGCCGCCGGTCGAGATCTGGGTGGCGGAGAGGGGACCGCGCTCGAAGTAGGCGATCTCCTTCGGCTTGGCGGAGTCGGTGAAGTCCCAGACCGAGACGCCGCCCTGGTACCAGGCCTGGACCATGAGGTCGCGGCCCTTGACCGGGATCAGCGAGCCGTTGTGGGCCACGCAGTTCTCGGTGTCCGCCTGGTGGCGGGGGATCTTGAAGTAGCTGCGGAAGACCAGCTTGCGCTTGTCGCCCTTGCCGACGATGTCGTAGATGCCGTCGGCGCCGCGGTTGGGTCCGATCGCCGCGTTGCAGGTGGCCGCGCCGCCGCCGCCGAGCTCGTCGGTGAAGACGACCTTGTTGGCCTTCTGGTTGAACGTCGCCGAGTGCCAGAACGCGAAGTTGACGTTGTCCTGGACCTGGTCGATGACCTTCGGGTTTTCGGGGTCCTCGATGTCGAACAGGATGCCGTCACCCATGCAGGCGCCCGCGGCGAGGTCCTTGGAGGGCAGCACGGTGATGTCGTGGCAGCCGGTCGTCTTGGAGACACCCGGGTTGGCGGGGGCGCCCGGGTTGCCGCCGCCGTCCGGGCCCTCGCCCGGGAAGAGCACCGGGAAACCGACGATCGCGGCCTTCTCGGGTGCCTTGCGCGGCACCTTGATGACGGTGATCCCGTCGTGCGGCGGCTGGCAGTCCGGGAAGGCGGCGTTCGGCGAGTACGAGGAGACGTACACGTACACGTTGCGGCGCTCGGGCACCAGGGTGTGGGTGTGCGAACCGCACGCGGTCTCGACGGCGGCGACGTACTTCGGGTTGCGCTTGTCGCTGATGTCGAAGATCTTCATGCCCTCCCAGGAGGACTTCTCCGTCGCCGGCTGCGTGGTGCTGGCGCAGGAGTTGTCGCTCCGCGAGGAGTCGGTCGAGAGGAAGAGCAGGTTCCCGGAGACCGAGACGTCGTTCTGCGATCCCGGACACAGGACCTGGGCGACGGTCTTCGGGGCCTTCGGGTCGCTGACGTCGAAGATTCGGAAACCGTCGTAATTGCCCGCGTAGGCGTACTTGCCCTGGAAGGCCAGATCGGAGTTGGTCCCCTGGAGGGCGTCCTTGGGGATGTTGGTCAGGTGCTCGATGTTGTCGCTGTGGACGACCTCGTCCACGCCGGGTATCTCACCGTTGGCTATCGCGGCCGCGGCGTCGGCCTTCTGCGCCGAGGAGACGGTCCCCTGGTTCGGGGCGTCTCCCGGGTCGGGCGTGGCGGCCGCGGGTCCGGCCGCCAGCAGTGTGGCCAGCAGACCGGCCGCGGCTGCCGCCACGACCGGACGTCTGCGCCGCACGCGGGTGGTGTGCAACGAGATCACTGCGTCCTCCCTTGTATCCGTTCGCAGTTGAACGGTTCACGGACCCCGGCAGTATCGTCCTTTGCATGCCCATTCCAACAGATGGAAACGGAGCTGTAATGAAAGATTTTGATCACTAGGCCTTCCAACCGTGCTAGTACGGTCACCGACGACCCCAAGTAGTGCAGGAGGTTGCTGTGTTGCCGCACCGTAGATCCCGTTCCGTCCGCGGGTACGCCGTCGCCGCCGCGACCGTCGCCGCCGTACTCGCCCTGGGTGCCTGCGAGTCGGGGTCCGGCACCAAGGCCGCGGCCGACGGCGGGCCCTCCGTGGTGGCGCCCGGCAAGCCGGGCGAGCCCGCGAAGACGCTGTCGGCCGAGGAGGCCAGGAAAGCGGCGCCGGACGACACTCCGAACTCGGCGGACTTCGGCTACACCCGGATGATGATCACGCACCACGGCCAGGCCCTGGAGATGACCGCCCTCGTGCCGGACCGGGCCGGCACGCCGCAGATCAAGCGGCTCGCGGAGCGGATCGCCGCCGCGCAGGCGCCCGAGATCGGTGCGATGCAGGGCTGGCTGAAAGCGCACGGCGGCGGGAGGCAGCAGGGCGGCCAGGGCGCGCACGACCACGGCGACGGCCACGGCGCGATGCCCGGGATGGCCACCAAGGAGCAGCTCGCCCAGCTGCGTGCCGCCAAGGGCAAGGCGTTCGACGAGTTGTTCCTCAAGCTGATGATCACCCATCACCAAGGGGCGCTGACGATGGCCGCGGACGTCCTCTCGGAGGGCAACAACGTCCTGGTGGAGGAAATGGCCAACGATGTGATCGCGCAGCAGACGGCGGAGATCAACCGGATGCGCGGGATGTGAGCCTCCCCGGCCGCCCCCGCTGGTGCCATGCTGGAAGCACCCTGCGGGAAGGAGCGCGGCCGTGCTTCGTGTCGCCGTTGTCGGATCCGGCCCGAGCGGGGTCTACACCGCTCAGGCCCTCGTCCAGCAGTCCCTGGTCCCCGATGTCCATGTCGACGTACTGGACCGGCTCCCCTGCCCCTTCGGGCTGGTGAGGTACGGAGTCGCGCCCGACCACGAGAAGATCAAGTCCCTGCAGAACAATCTCCGCGCCGTCCTGGAGGAGGAGCGGATCCGCTTCGTCGGCAATGTGGAGGTCGGGACGAGGGGGCTGGCGCCCGCCCGGCTGCGGGAGCTGTACCACGCGGTCGTCTACTGCGTCGGCGCCGCGAAGGACCGCAGGCTCGGTGTGCCCGGCGAGGACCTGCCCGGCAGCTACTCGGCCACCGACTTCGTGTCCTGGTACAGCGCCCATCCGGACGCCGCGGGCAACGGGTTCGCGCTCGCCGCCCGGTCCGCGGTGGTGATCGGCGTCGGCAACGTGGCCGTCGACGTCACCCGGATCCTCGCCCGCGGGGCGGCGGAGCTGCACCCGACCGACGTGCCGCACACCGCGCTCGGCGCGCTGGCGGACAGCCGGGTGCGCGAGGTGCACATGGTGGGCAGGCGGGGCCCCTCGCAGGCGAAGTTCACCACCAAGGAACTGCGGGAGCTCGGCGCGCTCCCGGACGCCGCGGTCGGCGTGGACCCGTCCGATCTGGAGCTGGACCCCGGGTACGCCGATCCGGCCGGTCTGCCCGCCGTGAACCGGCGCAATGTCGAGGTCGTACGGGCCTGGGCGGCGGCGTCCGGCACTCCACCCGGCCGTTCACGCCTCATCCGGCTGCGGTTCTTCCTGCGCCCGGTGGAGCTGCTGGCGGACGGCGGACGGGTCGGGGCCGTACGTTTCGAGCGGACCGCGCCCGACGGCACGGGTGGGGTGCGCGGCACCGGGACGTACGAGGACATCGAGGCACAGCTGGTGCTGCGGGCGGTCGGCTACCGCGGAGTCCCCCTGGACGGGCTGCCGTTCGACCCCCAGCGCGGGACGGTGCCCCACTCCGCGGGGCGGGTGCTGCGGGAGGGCGCGCCGTCGCCTGGCGAGTACGTGGCGGGCTGGATCAAGCGCGGGCCCACCGGGGTGATCGGCAGCAACCGGGCGTGCGCCAAGGAGACGGTGACGTCCCTGCTCGCGGACGCTCCCGAGCTGCTGTCGGCACACCGGATCGAGGGTGAACCACTCGCCCTGCTGCGGGAGTTGGGCCACCACCCGGTGGAGTGGCCCGGCTGGCTGGCGATCGAGCAGGCGGAATCGACCCTCGGCCGCTCCCTGGGCCGCCGCTCGGTCAAGATCCCGGACTGGGCGGGCCTGCTGTCGGCGGCGCGGGGGGAGGCGGTGGCGTAGGGGGTGGGGGCGCCCCCACCCCCGGGTCAGACCGCGCCCAGGCGCTCCGCCTCCGACCGCGCCGCGGCCAGGAGGCTGTCCAGGAGGCCCGGGTACAGCGCGTCCAGGTCCGCGCGGCGCAGGCCGTTCATCTTCGCCGTGCCCCGGTACACCTGCTCGATCACCCCGCTCTCGCGCAGCACCCGGAAGTGGTGCGTGGTCGTCGACTTGGTGACGGGCAGGGCGAAGTGGGAGCAGGACAGTTCTTCCCGCACCGCCGCCAGTTCGCGCACGATCCGCAGCCGCATCGGGTCGGCGAGCGCGTGGAGCACGCCCTCGAGACGGATCTCGTCACGCGTGGGATGCGCGAGCTCGCGGGGGTTGGTCGCGGTCGTCTCGGTGGTCACGGTGGCTCCACTTCTCGGGGCTTCCATGGTACGAGATCCGTCGTATTTTGACGCACCCCGTACGAGGCGGGCGACTACTCGACGATCAGCTCGACGGCGATGTTGCCCCGGGTCGCCTTGGAGTACGGGCACACCTGGTGGGCCTGCTTCACGAGCAGCTCGCCCTGCTCGCCCTCGAGCGCGGCGGGCAGCTCGATCCGCAGCGTGACCGCGAGGCCGAAGCCGCCGTCCTCGTCCTTGCCGATGCCGACCTCGGCGGTCACCGAGATCTCGCTCGTGTCGACCTTCGCCTGGCGCCCGACCAGGCCGAGGGCGCTCGCGAAGCACGCCGCGTAACCGGCCGCGAACAGCTGCTCGGGGTTGGTGCCCTCTCCGTTGCCGCCGAGGGCGGTCGGCGCGGCGAGCGGCAGGTCCAGGCGGCCGTCGGAGCTGACGGCGCGGCCCTCGCGGCCGTTGGCGGTGGCGACGGCGGTGTACAGCGCGTTCATGGGTTCCATCCCTCTGTCGATCGGTCCTGCTGGCAGTCCTGCCGTGGGCCGGACAGCAGTAACTACAGCACACAATTAAGTTGTGCACAACTCAATCGCCCAAGAGGTAGGTACGCTGGACCCCATGGAAACGACACCGGACGCCATGCCGAGCGAGGAGATCCTCCGCCTCGACCACCAGATCTGCTTCTCGCTGCACGCGGCCTCGCGCGCCTTCAACGGTGTCTACCGGGCGGTCCTGAAGGACCTGGAACTCACCTACCCGCAGTACCTGGTGATGCTGGTCCTCTGGGAGCACGGCGAGCTGCCCGTCAAAACGATCGGCACCCGCCTCCGCCTGGACTCGGGCACCCTTTCGCCGCTGCTCAAGCGCCTGGAGGCGACCGGCCACGTGGAGCGCCGGCGCAGCACCGAGGACGAGCGCTCCGTCACCGTACGGCCGACACCGAAGGGCGCGTCCCTGCGCGAACAGGCCGCCCTCGTCCCGCGCCGGATCGCCGCGGCTACCGGACTGACCCTGGAGGAGCTCGGCGACCTGCAGTCCCGGCTGGCCGCGCTCACGGCGAAGCTGGACGCCGCCGACCTGGACTTCGACCCGGCGGCGGGCTGCGGAGGCGCGTAGCGGAGCTTGGCCACTTGTACGAGAACCATCGTAGTTTGACATCTACCATACTACGACGAGTATCGTACGAGCATCCGCTTCAGCACCGCCCCGAATGGAGTCCGCCGTGAGCGTCGCCTTGTTCGAGCCGTACACCCTGCGTTCCCTGACCATCCCCAACCGCGTCTGGATGGCGCCGATGTGCCAGTACAGCGCGGAGGCGTTCGGTCCGAACGCCGGCGTCCCGCACGACTGGCACTTCGCCCACTACGCCGCTCGCGCCGCCGGCGGCACCGGGCTGATCCTGGCGGAGGCCACCGCGGTCTCCCCGGAGGGCCGGATCAGCCCCTACGACCTCGGCATCTGGAACGACACCCAGGTGGCGGCCTTCCGCAGGATCGTGCGCTTCCTCAAGGACCAGGGCACGGTCCCCGGCATCCAGCTCGCCCACGCCGGACGCAAGGCCTCCACGGACCGGCCCTGGAAGGGCGGCGGCCCGGTCGGCCCCGACGCACACGGCTGGCAGCCGGTCGCGCCCAGTCCGGTGCCGTTCGACGACGGCCACCCCGTGCCGGACGATCTGACCACGGATCAGATCGCCGACATCGTGGCCAAGTTCGCCGCCGCGGCGCGCCGCGCCCTGGACGCGGGCTTCGAGGTCGCCGAGGTCCACGGCGCGCACGGCTACCTGATCGGCGAGTTCCTCTCGCCGCACAGCAACCACCGCACGGACGAGTACGGAGGTTCGTTCGAGAACCGCACCCGGTTCGCTCTCGAAGTCGTCGACGCCGTACGGGCGGTGTGGCCGGACGAGCTGCCGCTCTTCTTCCGGATCTCGGCCACCGACTGGCTCGACGAGAACGGCTGGACCGCCGACGAAACGGTGCGCTTCGCCGCCCTCCTCAAGGAGCACGGCGTCGACCTGCTCGACGTCTCCAGCGGCGGCAACGCCCCGCGGGTGCGCATCCCGACCGGCCCCGGCTACCAGGTTCCGTTCGCCGCCCGGGTCCGGGCGGCGACGGGCCTGCCCGTCGCCGCCGTCGGCCTCATCACCGAACCCGAGCAGGCGCAGAAGATCGTCGCCAACGGCGAGGCCGACGCGGTCCTCCTCGGACGCGAGCTGCTGCGCAACCCGTCGTGGGCGAGGAGCGCGGCGCGTGAGCTGGGCGGCGAGATCCGGGTGCCGGACCAGTACCACCGCTCCGTCTGATCGTCCCGATCGCCTCACGCGGCCGGGCCGACCTGCGCAAAGGCCCGGCCCGGGGGCCGCTGTCAGTGGGCGGGTGCAGACTGGCCCGTATCCGCGACAACGGCGTCCTGGAGGTGTCGGCGATGACCGGCGTTCTGCTTGCTGTAGGCACACGCAAAGGGCTCTTCATCGGCCGCGGGCGCGGCGGCCGATGGGATTTCGACGGTCCGCACTTCAACGCGCAGGCGGTGTATTCGATCGGGATCGACACGCGCCGTCCGGTGCCACGGCTGCTCGTCGGAGGGGACAGCTCGCACTGGGGCCCTTCGGTGTTCCACTCCGAGGACATGGGGGCGAGCTGGATCGAGCCGAAGCGGCCCGCGGTCATGTTCCCCAAGGACACCGGCGCGTCCCTCGAGCGGGTCTGGCAGCTGCACCCGGCGGGCCCCGCGGCCCCGGACGTGGTGTACGCGGGGACGGAGCCCGCCGCGCTGTTCCGCTCCGAGGACGCCGGTGAGACGTTCGAGCTGGTGCGGCCGCTGTGGGAGCACCCGACCCGGTCGCAGTGGGAGCCGGGCGGCGGCGGCGAGGCCGTGCACACGGTGGTCACCGACCGGCGGGACGCCGACGCCGTGACGGTCGCCGTCTCCGCGGCCGGGGTGTTCCGCTCCCGCGACGGCGGCGCCGACTGGGCTCCGTCGAACCAGGGCGTGTCGGCGGTCTTCCTGCCCGATCCGCATCCCGAGTTCGGCCAGTGCGTCCACAAGATCGCGCAGGACGCGGACGATCCTGACCGGCTGTACCTCCAGAACCACTGGGGGGTGTACCGGAGCGACGACGCGGGCGCCCGGTGGACCGACATCGGCGACGGCCTCCCGTCCGACTTCGGGTTCACGGTCGCGGCGCACCCGCACCGGGCGGACACGGCGTACGTCTTCCCCATCAACGCCGACGAGGACCGGGTGCCCGCCGGCCGCCGCTGCCGGGTCTACCGGACGAGCGACGCGGGCGGCAGCTGGGAGCCGCTGTCGGACGGCCTGCCGGAGGGCGACCACTACGGCACGGTCCTGCGCGACGCACTGTGCACGGACGACGCCGACCCGGCGGGGGTGTACTTCGGCAACCGGAACGGCGAGTTGTTCGCGAGCGCCGACGACGGGGACAGCTGGCAGCAGCTCGCCGCGCATCTGCCGGACGTGCTCTGCGTCAGGGCGGCGGTGGTGGACTGAGCCAGTAGAGTGACGCTCCGTGGCACGACCCTTGAAAGAAATCGTAGAGGCGGGGTGGGCGGACGCCCTCGGCCCCGTGGCCGAACGCATCGCCGCGATGGGCGACTTCCTCCGTGCGGAGATCGCCGCAGGACGCACCTACCTGCCGGCGGGAGCGAACGTACTGCGCGCGTTCCAGCAGCCGTTCGACGAGGTCCGCGTCCTGATCGTCGGCCAGGATCCGTACCCCACGCCGGGGCACGCGGTGGGACTGAGCTTCTCGGTGGCGCCCGATGTCCGCCCGGTTCCGGGCAGCCTGGAGAACATCTTCCGGGAGCTGGGCTCCGACCTCGGACTGCCCCGGCCGTCCAACGGTGACCTCACACCGTGGACCCGGCAGGGAGTGCTGCTGCTCAACAGGGCGCTGACCACGGCTCCCCGCAAACCGGCGGCACACCGCGGCAAGGGCTGGGAGGAAGTGACCGAGCAGGCGATCCGGGCACTCGTCGCGCGGGGCAAGCCGCTGGTGTCCGTGCTGTGGGGGCGCGACGCGCGCAATCTGCGGCCGCTGCTCGGTGATCTGCCCGCGATCGAGTCGGCGCATCCGTCGCCGATGTCCGCGGACCGCGGGTTCTTCGGCTCCCGCCCCTTCAGCAGGACGAACGAGCTGCTGGCCCGTCAGGGGGCAGTGCCGGTGGACTGGCGACTGCCATGACCGGCGGTCCGGGGCCGGACTGGGTGCTGGGGGTCGACTCCGGGGGCTCCGGGCTGCGCGTCGCCCTCGCCCGCGCCGGGGCTCCGTCCCGCGCCACGACGACGGCGTCCCGGGAGCCCGTCCGCACCGGCCCCGGCGGAATCGATGCCGCGCATCTGCTGGAGCAGCTGCTGCCGATGGCACGCGCGCTGCTGGAGCGGGCCGGGGAGGCCGGCCCGGGCGGGGAAGCTGCCCCGGGCGGCTCCTTCGGCCTCGCCGCCGTCGCCATCGGGGCCGCCGGAATGGCGACGCTCGGGGACGAGCTGCGGGCCGTGCTGCCCACGGCGCTGGAAGAGGCGCTCGGGGTGCGGCGGGTGGCGCTCGCCGCCGACGCCGTCACCGCGTACGCAGGGGCGCTCGACGGGCGTCCCGGAGCGGTCGTCGCCGCCGGGACGGGGATGATCGCGCTCGGCACGGACCTGGTGAGCTGGCGTCGCGCGGACGGCTGGGGGCATCTCCTCGGCGACTGCGGCGGCGGGGCCTGGATCGGCCGGGCGGGCCTGGAGGCGGCGATGCGCGCCCATGACGGGCGCGCGGGCGGTTCGGCCGCGCTGCTGGAGCGGCTGGAGGCGGTGTTCGGCCCGGCCGGTGAGCTGCCGGGGCTGCTCTACCCGCGCTCCGACCGGCCCGCCGTGCTGGCCTCCTTCGCGCCCGAGGTGGCCCGCTGCGCGGCGCACGATCCCGTCGCGGAAGCGATCCTCGCCGAGGCCGCGGGCCATATCGCCGCCGCGGCGGCCGCGGTGTGCCCGCCGCCCTCGGCCGGGCACTGCGAAGTCGCCCTGACCGGCGGCCTGTTCAAGACCGGCGACCCCCTTCTCGTACCGCTGCGCGAGGCCCTCTCCGTACAACTCCCGCACGCCCGGCTCGTGTCCGCGGCGGGCGATCCGCTCGCCGGCTCACTGACGATCGCCGCCGCGCTCGCCACCGGTTCGCTGACGCTGCCCCGGGACCCCCGCATGCTCCATGTGACGGCGCCGCCGCCTGGTCCAGACCGGGACAGCTGACCGGGTAACGAACTCATCGGATAAATACGGACAGATACCGCTCGACCGCCCCCTCCCCGAACAGCCGAGGTGGCAAAACCAGTAGCATGCGGCGCCATGAGCTCCCCCACTGGGCCCGCATCCGGCCTGCCCGTACGAATGCCGCGACCCCGCCAGCCCGGTCGGCACCGCCGCCCGGAGCCCGTGGCGGCTCCCGAAGGCGCGCCCGCGCTGATTCTCGCGGTGCCCGGCACTCCTTCGCCCTCGATACGCGGTCTCGCCGAGGAAGTCGTCAGCATTGCCCGGTCCGAGCTGCCCGGCCTCGACGCCTTGATCGGCTACCTCGACGGTGACGACGCCGAGTACCCCACGCTCGGGAGCGTCCTGGCCCATGCGTCCGCGCTGCGGACCGAGCGGTACGAGCTGGCCAGGGCCGCGGGCCGCGAGGTCGCCGAGCCCGAAGGTCCCGCCTCCGTCGTGGTGCCGCTGCTCGCGGGCCCGGACAGCTCTCTGACCCGCCGGATCCGCCAGGCCGTCATGGACAGCCGTACGACCGCGGAGCTGACCGACGTCCTCGGTCCGCACCCGCTGCTCGCCGAGGCCCTGCACGTACGGCTGTCGGAGGCCGGTCTCGCCCGCGCCGACCGCGCCCGGCTGTTCACGGTCGCCACGGCCGCCGACGGCATCGTGCTGGCCACGGTCGGCGGCGACGAGGCCGTGCAGGCCGCCGGGATCACCGGCATGCTGCTGGCCGCCCGGCTCGCCGTGCCGGTCATGGCCGCCGCGCTGGACCAGGAGGGCGCCATCGCCGCGACCGCGGACGAGCTGCGCGCTTCCGGCTCCGCCAACCTGGCAGTCGCCCCCTACCTGGTCGGCCCGGAGCTGCCGGATGGCCTGCTCGCCGCGGCCGCCGCCGAGGCGGGCTGCGCGGCGGCCGAGCCGCTGGGCGCGTACCCGGCGATCGGCAAGCTCGTGCTGTCGAAGTACACGACCGCGCTGGGCATCCCGGCGCAGCCGCAGCACGGGGCGCAGACCGGCTGAGCCGGTCGCGTCCGTACGACCGGCCGTAACACGGAAGGGCCCGCGCCTCGGTGGCGCGGGCCCTTCCGTGTCACGGCCGTGGGCGGATGCGTCACGACAGTGCGCAAGGTGTCGCGGTCGTGGGCGGTGCGTCACGGCCGTGGGCGAGCCCGCCGAGCGAGTACGCGTGCGTCACCGTCGTGGGCGGGTGCGTCACCGTCGTGGGCAAGTGCGTCACGGCCGTACGCGAGGAGTCAGGCGAAGATCACGCAGGACGCCGCCGGGGCCTCGATCGACCCCGATCTGCGCGGCACCCCTGTCACCGGGTCGACAGCGAACCAGGTGACGTCCCCCGAGCGTTCGTTGGCGGCGTACAGCCTGCTCCCCGTGGGGTCGAGGGCGAGATCGCGGGGCCAGTGACCGCCGCAGGGCACGGTGGTGACCAGCTCGGCCCGCTCCCCGCCCGCGCTCAGCGCGAGGACCGCGAGGGAGTCGTGCCCCCGGATGGCGACCCACAGGAACCGTCCGTCGGGTGCCACGACCACCGCGGAGGGGTAGGCGGAGCCGGTGTACCCCTCGGGCAGGACCGGGGTCACGCCGAGCGGTTCGAGCACACCCGCACCGGAGTCCCACCGGCAGACGGTGACGGCCGGTTCCAGTTCCCCCAGCACGTACGCGTACCGGCCCGACGGGTGGAAGGCGAGCTGACGCGGGCCCGTACCCGGGCGCAGCGCGGTCTGCCCGTGCTCGACCAGCCCTCCCGTGTCCGGGTCGAGCGCGCAGACGTGCACGGAGTCGGTGCCGAGGTCGGTGACGAGGATCCAGCGCCCGGTGGGGTCGGGCAGGACCTGGTGGGCGTGGGGTTCGCGCTGCCGCTCGGGATGGGGTCCGCGGCCCTCCTGCCGCAGTACGCGGGCGGGGGCTACCGGCTCCCCCGTGGGGCCGACGGGGAGCACACTGACGCTGCCGGAGGTGTAGTTGGCGGTGAGCAGACGGCCGGCCGCGACGGCCAGGTGCGTCGGCCCTGCCCCGCCCACCGCCACGGGTGCGCCGATGAGCCGGGGCGGCTGCTTGTCGTCGCTGACGCGCAGGGCGCCGACCGCTCCTTCGTCCTGCTCCGAGACTGCGTAGAGGACCGGTCCTCCATCGGCGGCGCCGAGTGCGAGATACGAGGGATTCGCGACGGCCCCGGTCTCCGCGGTCTCCGTGAGGGCCCCGGTCCGGGCGTCCACGGCGGCGGTGATGATCCCCCGCCCGCCCGCCGAGGTGAACGATCCGATGAAGGCCGACCCGGCGCGTGTGTCGCCCACAGCGCTTCCCCTTTCGACGGCTGCTCTCCGTTGCCGCCGACGGTAGCAGCCGGTCTAGACCAACCAGGGGCGGTCCGCTGTCACGAGCCGTATCAGCCCCATGTGCCTCATGTGCCTCATGTGCCCCATGAGCTGCACGAGCTTCATGAGCTCCACGAGCCGCACCAGCTTCACGAGCTTCATGAGCCGACCAGCGGGGAGCGGCGCGGGGTGGCGCGCAGGGGCAGGTCGAGTTCCGCGAGCAGCCCCTCCAGGCCGTGCAGATGCGCCAGCGCCCGCTCGGCGACGAGCGGCACGGGGCCGACAGCCGCCGACGTGCCGCGCCCGGCCCCCCGCGCGCCGCCTGGCGAGGTCAGAGCCTCCACCGCCGCCTCGACGCGCCAGCAGGCGGCGGCGAGCCGGGCGTCGTGGCCGGCCTCGGGGTCGGCGGCCACGGATGCCAGACCGCGTACTTCGCGGGCGCATTCGTCGAGGAGTTCGAGCACGCGCAGCGCGCGGGCCTTACGGGCACGGAACGGGCTGAGCGGATGGACCAGCGGCCCCAGCGACAGCCGCACGCGCGCGAGCAGCAGCTCCAGTTCGGCCACCCTCGGGGTGGGGTCGGCGAGGGGGGATCCGGCCAGACGTGCGGCGGCCTCGGCCGTGCACGCGTGCACGCAGCGCAGGGCCCGCTGGATCCAGGCGTCGTTCGTGGCGTGGGTGGTGACGGGCAGCACGAGTGTCACCGCCAGTGCCGCGCACAGCGCTCCGACGCCGGTCTCGGCGAGCCGCAGCACGAGCAGGCTCGGGTCCAGAACGCCCAGCAGGCCGTAGAGCAGCCCCGCCATCAGCGTCACCGCGAGCATCATCCAGCTGTAGGAGACCGGGGCCGTGTAGAAGATCCCGAAGACGCACAGGGCGACCAGGGCTGCGGTGGGCAGGGGCGCGCCGTGCAGCGGGATAGCGATCAGCAGTCCGGCGGCGATGCCGGTGAGGGTGCCGAGGACACGGCGGAATCCGCGGACGAGCGTCTCGCCGCGCGAGGTGGTGTTGACGAAGATCCACCAGGCCGTGCCGACGGCCCAGTACCACCGCTCCTCGGACAGGAGCTGTCCGATCGTGAGGGCCAGGGCGCAGGCAGCCGTGGCCTGGAAGGCCTGCCGGGTGGTGGGTCGGGCCAGGCCCTGCCCCGGCAGCGGCGGGGGCGCCGCGGCCGGCGGGACGCGCCGTTCGAGGGGCCACAGCAGAAAGCGCACGGCTCCGGCGGCGGCCAGCGCCAGGCCCACGGCGGCGTAGAGCTCGGGCAGCTGCCCGGGTACCGCGTGCAGGAACTGGGTCACGAAGAAGTTCATGAACGCGAAGATCCCGAGCGCGTGCCCGCGCGGGCCCCAGCGCCGGGCGTAGACCCCGCAGAAGACGACGAGAAGGAATGCCCCGTCGCGGGCGAGGTTCACGCCGTGCAGGGTGGTGGCCAGGGCGAGGACGGGGAAGCCGGCGGCGGGGAGCAGGGCGGTGGTCGCCGCCTGGCCCCGAACGGTGGCGTCGGTGACGGTGAAGAGGGCGAGCAGGGCGGCGAGGCCTCCGGTGATGGAGGCGGTCAGCGAGAACCCGGCGATTTCCGCCACGGCCACGGCGAGGCCGACACCAATGACGGCACGGAGCGCGTTCCTCAGCCGCACTCGCCCCGGGTCCGGAGCCACGAACATCCTCTTCACGGCGGTCGGCCGCCCCCTTGTCGGTTCCCACGCCGGCAGCGGCCGCCCGGGGTGGTGGGCGCGCCGAGGCACGACGAAGGCGCCGCGCTCCGGATCCGGCTTCGTTGCCGTCCGGCGCTGCGCGGCGCCGTTGTACATGGATACTGCACAGATAAGCATCCGGAGAGGTACTGGCTCAACCAGAGCCTCGTCGAGTGAGCCATTGGTACAGTCGAGGGAGAAGCAATCGGGCCGGGAGGAGGCCGATGGACGATGGCGGTCGATGAGCTCGACACACGTATCCTGCGGCTGCTGCTCGAGCAGCCCCGCACCAGCGTGCGCGAGTACGCGCGGATCCTCGGCATCGCCCGCGGCACGCTCCAGGCCAGGATCGACCGGCTGGAACGGGACGGTGTGATCACCGGGACCGGCCCGTTCCTGTCGCCCGCCGCGCTCGGCCATCCGGTGCTGGCCTTCGTCCATATCGAGGTGACCCAGGGACATCTGGACGAGGTGGGCGACGCGCTGGCCGAGGTGCCCGAGATCGTCGAGGCGTTCTCGATCACCGGTGGCGGGGATCTGCTGACCCGGGTGGTGGCGCGGGACAACGGTCACCTGGAGGACGTGATCCAGCGCCTGATCAACCTGCCGGGCGTGGTGCGTACGCGTACGGAGATGGCGCTGCGCGAACGCGTGCCGCACCGGATGCTGCCGCTGGTCGAGTCGCTGGGCCGGGCGGCCCGGCGCGGTACGCGCTGACGTCCGCGCCGCGACCGGCTCAGTCCGTACGCCTCAGCCCTCAGTCCGCGCACCTCACTCCGGACGCCTCAGTCCGCACACCTCGTTCCGTACGTACGCCTCACTCCGCGCCTCATTCCGTACGTCCACCTCACTCCGCCCGCAGCGCCCGCGCCGTGTCCGTCCGCGCCGCCCAGCCCGCCGGCAGCAGCGCGCCCGCCATCGCGATCACCACCCCTGCGGGCGCCAGCAGCGCCAGCAGCGGCGCTCCGTACACGTCCAGGGCCACCGGCGGGATCGTGGTCCCGATCGCGTCGCCCATCGCCGGAGTCACCCAGTGGTGCAGCGCGACGCCCAGCGGGACGCCGATCGCCCCCGCGACCAGTCCGATGACGCCCACCGCGGTGAGGACCTGCGCGACCGTCTGCCGCGGAGTCATCCCCAGGGCCTTGAACACCCCCAGGTCGCGGACCCGGTCACGGGTGTCCAGCACCACCGTGTTGAGCACACCCAGGCAGGCCACGGCCGTGAGCATCAGGGTGAGCATCGTGATCAGCGCCTGCATCGCCAGGATCACGCTCGACTTGCCGCTCTCGGTGACCGCCGCCTCCGCGCCGAGCGGTTCCAGGGCGGTGTTCAGCTCCTCGGCGAAGCGCTCCCCGTCCGTACCGGACGTGAGCTCCACGCTGAAGTCGCCCGGCAGGAACCGGGGCTTCAGCTCCGCGATCGACGAGGTGTCGGTGCGTATCGCCATACCCTGGTCGCCCAGGTCGAAGATCTCGCCGACGATCCGCAGGCGGACCGTACGCCCCTGTTCGGACACGGCGACCGTCTCGCCCACCCGCACGCCCGCGGTGCGCAGGAAGCGCGTGGGCGCGACCGCCTCGCCGCGGGCGGTGAACCAGCGGCCGGACACCATCGTGCAGCGGCAGCCGGAGGCGTCCCCCTCGTACGCCACCAGGGTTGCGCCGCCCTTCAGACCCGCCACCGCCACCTGGGTCTCCGCGATCCAGTAGAAGGACTCGGTCTCCGGACGGGCTTCGATCACCGATTTCACCGCCGCCGGGTCGGCCGGCTCGCGAGGTGCCGCCGGTGCCGCCCCGCCCGGTCCCTCCCCGGGCGCGGCCAGCGTCCGCACCGTGACATCGCCGCCCCGGCTCGGGGACCCCTCGGTCTTGACCGTGACCAGCGTGCTGCCGAGGCCCACCGCGAACGTCACCGCCAGGGCGCCGAACGCGATCGCCGCGGCCATCGTCGCCGAGCGTGCCGGGCGGCCGAGGGGGCTCGCCAGGCCCAGGGTGACCGGACGCGGCAGCGGCAGCCGGCCCAGCAGGTTCCGCACCCGGCGGCCCCGTGCGCCGCCCGGGGCCCGGCCCATGCCGATCACCTCCGCGGTGCGCATGCGCGCCGCCCGCAGGGCGGGGCCGAACGCGGCGGCGGCCACGACCAGCAGCGCGCCGGCCGGCACCGCGACGTCCACCCAGACGGGGATCAGCACCGCCGCCGTCCCGTACGTCTCCGCCACCTCCGCCATCAGCGGCACGGCCAGCACATTGCCGAGAGCCGTGCCGAGCACCGCGCCCACCGCCGCGGGGATGAGCGCCTGGGCCATGTAGGCCCGTCCGACCTGCCGCGGCGTGAAACCGAGGGACTTCAGGATGCCGATCCGCCGGGTCGCGGCGCCGACCGCGCCGCTGACCACGATGCCGATCACCAGGACCGACAACACCAGACCCAGCACGGCGAAGGCGGTGACGAAGGGGATGTACGCCGCGGTGTCCTCCTGGGCCGTCTGCCGGACGTCGAGATACGACTGGGTACCGGCGATCGCGCCCGGCGGCAGGAGGGCGGCGATCGCGTCACGCCCTGCCTCGACATCGGCGCCGGTGGCGGCGTCGTCGAGCCGGTAGAGCATCTGGTGGCCGGGCCGCGTCGCGGACAGCGCGGCCACCTGGGCGGGTACCACCCAGGCGTCGGCGCTCGCGCCCGCGGACTCGGCGATCCCGACCACGGTGAGCTCGTTGTCACCGGTCACCATGCGTGTCCCGGGCCCCACACCGGGCCCGCGGGAGCCCGCCTCCAGGACGATCTCGCCGGGCGAGCCCGCCCATCGGCCCTCGACCAGGCTCACCTCGTCCACGGGGCCGCCGGGCGACGCCCGCCCGACCACCGTCAGCGGCGGCGGTGCGAAGCCGGGCGGTTCGCCCTCCGTCGCGTTCAGGCGTACGGAGGCGATGGCGAACGGCCCTGCCGCGGCGGCCACTTCGGGTGCCCGCGCGGTGGCCGCCAACCGGTCCACGCTCACCGCCGAGCCGCCGAACTCCACCGTCAGGTGCGCCCCCCGCTGCTGGGCGAAGGCCCGGTCGAACGGCGCCTGGGAGACGACCAGGAGCCCGACCGCCAGCACGGAGGCGGCCACCGACAGCAGCGTCGTGAGGACCATCGCCACACTCTGCAGCCGACGGCGCCCGACCCCGGCACGCACCACCCGGCCCAGGGCACCGCGTGACGCCACGGACCGCCCGCTCATCCCGCTCGTCCCGCTCATCGGGTCACCGCCGGGACGTCCCGCGCGATGCGCCCGTCGACGACCTCGATCGTGCGCGTCGCGCACGACTCGGCCAGCGCCAGGTCATGGGTGACCAGCACGATCGTCTGCCCGTCGGAGTTCAGCTCACGCAGCAGGTCGCGTACGTCCGCGCCGGACACGGTGTCCAGCGCGCCCGTCGGCTCGTCGGCGAGCAGCAGCGGCGGACGGTTCATCAGGGCCCGTGCGATCGCGACGCGCTGCCGCTCGCCGCCGGACAGCCGTCCCGGATACGCCCGGGAGTGCCGGTCGATGCCGAGATACGCGAGCAACTCGGCGGCGCGGGCGGCTGCCTGGGCACGCGGCATGCCGGAAAGCTGGGCCGGCAGCAGCACGTTGTCAGTGACCGTCAGGTCGTCGAGGAGGTTGAAGAACTGGAAGACCATCCCGATGCGGGATCGCCGGTACTTCGCGGAAGCGCTCTCGCTCAGCCCGTCGACACGCAGTCCGTCGACGGTCACGCTGCCCCTGCTCGGCCTGTCGAGGCCGGCGATCAGGTTGAGCAGCGTCGACTTGCCGCTGCCGGAAGCGCCCAGGACGGCGAGCGCCTCCCCGGCGCGCACCTGGAGCGTGAGCCCCTTCAGCACGGCCGCGCCCTCGTCGTACTCCTTGGTCACGTCGCGTATGTCGATAAGGGGTTCGGGCATGGGTGCTCCAAGAGTCGGGTCGGGTCGTCTCAGATCGGATCGGATCGGTGCCCCGACGCTAGGAGCGAGCGCGCCGGGCCCGCGTCGGCCACGGTGCGGAAGATCCGTACCGCGCGCGGACGAGGCGCCGGTCCGTCATCCCTGCGACGTACGCCCGTGGTTCACGGCGCTGCGTCCCGGGGCTGATCCGGCGCGTCCCACCGCTTGGCACACTGATCCGATGCTCAGGAGAGAGGCAGTCATCCGCTGGGCCCGTGGCCTGCTCACGCGGGGTGTACCCGTCCTGCCGGCCCGCTGGTCGTGGGCGGCGGACGCGGCGATCGCCCTGGTGTTCGCCGTGGGCACGGTCGTCGGCGATCTGAACCGGTCGTACGTGGAGGTGCGGCCGGCAGGCGATGCCCCGATACCGGCTCCCGCTCCGATCCCGCCGCCTCCCCCGATACCCGGTCCCGGTGAGATCCCTCCGCCTCCCCCGATACCGGCCCCCGGCGAGATCCCGCCACCTCCCCCACTGCCGTATCCGGTATCCGCCGTCGAGCACACGCTGCCCCCTGTCGAGCCCTGGGAGCTGGCGGTCGCGGTCCTGACGGCCCTGCCGCTGGTACTGCGCCGCCGGCACCCTCTCGCCGTCCTCTGGGTCGTGATGGGCTCGACGGTGCTGCTGCACCAGTGGGGTGACGCCGCCGCGGACGCGACCGCGTTCACGTTCGCCTCCGGACTGATCGCGGCGTACAGCGCGGCCGTGCACAGCCCGCACCGGAGGGCCGTCGCCGCCTCGCTGTTCGCCGGAGTGGTGCTGTATGCGGTCTTCCCGCTGGTCCCCGAAGTGGACCAGGGTCTGATCCCCCTCCTCGTGCTGCTCCCGATCAGCCTGGCCTCGCACGGCTTTCACACCTGGCGGCAGCGTGTGCGGACACTGGAGGAGGAACAACGGGCGGCACTGCGGAGGGCCGTGGAACAGGAGCGCGCGCGGATCGCCCGGGAACTGCACGACGTGGTCACCCACAACGTGAGCATGATGACGATCCAGGCCGGTGCCGCGCGCAAGGTTCTGGACACGGCCCCCGAGCAGGCCCGGGAGGCGATGCTGGCGGTGGAGAGCGCCGGGAGGTCGGCGATGTCCGAACTGCGCCATGTGATGGGCCTGCTCACCATGGCCGCCGACGGCCCCGGCCCGGCCACCGACGTGAACCTGGCCCCGCAGCCGGGTCTGGACCGGCTGGAGGAGCTGGCCGACCGGACGCGGAGCGCCGGCGTACCGGTGGAGCTGACCGTGCGGGGCACCCCGGTCGAGCTGCCGGCCGGGGTGGACCTCGCGGGCTACCGGGTGGTGCAGGAAGCGCTGACGAACGCGGTGAAGCACGCGGCGGGGGCGAGCGTGTCGATCGTCGTGGAGTACGCGCCGGGCGAGCTGCGGGTGGAGGTGTCCGACACCGGTGGACCGCCTCAGGCGCCCGCGGGTTCGGGCAGCGGACGCGGGCTGATCGGCCTGCGCGAACGGCTCACGATCTACGGCGGTACGCTGCGGACGGGCAGACGTCCGCACGGGGGCTTCGGCGTCCGCGCGGTGATTCCGGTGGAGGAACCGTGACCGACACACCCAGAGTGGTGATCGTCGACGACCAGGCCTTGGTGCGCACCGGCTTCCGGATGATCCTCGCCGCCGACGGCATCGAGGTGGTCGCGGAGGCGTCCGACGGGGACGAGGCGATCGCCGCGGTCCGCCGCACCCGGCCCGACGTGGTCCTGATGGACATCCGGATGCCGGGCACCGACGGTCTGGAGGCCACACGCCGCATCCTTCAGGACGACGGAACACCGCCGCGCGTCATCATCCTCACCACCTACGACCTGGACCGGTACGTCTACGCCGCCCTCAGCGCGGGCGCGAGCGGTTTCCTGCTGAAGGACGTCACCCCCGAGCAACTGGCCGCGTCGGTCCGCCTGATCCGGACCGGCGACGCACTGCTGGCCCCGGCCGTCACCCGCCGCCTGGTCGAGCGGTTCGCCTCGGCCGGCGACCGCACGGCGCCGCTCCACCGTGACCTGTCCACGCTCACCCCGCGCGAGCTGGAAGTCCTCGAGGCCCTGGCCCGCGGCCACAGCAACGCCGAGCTGGCCGCCCGCTTCCACATCGGCGAGGCCACGGTGAAGACGCATGTCGCCCGCATCCTCTCGAAGCTCCGGCTCCGCGACCGCGCGCAAGCGGTGATCGCCGCGTACGAGACGGGCCTGATCACTGCGGGTTCCGGCGGCACCCCGCCCTCCTAGCGGCCTCCCCGCCCTCCTGGCCGAGGAACGAGAGGCGCACCTGCCGCTGCGGGTTGTCCCTGTTCGTGTCAGCAAACCTCCGCAAAGACAACCCACAGCGTACGCCTTCGCATCTCGCCTCACCCGGTCTCTCCGCGAAGGGCTGGGCTCCTGGCGCGCGACGCCCCCGTGGCTCTGCTCGGGGTCAGGTGTCGAGTTACTGCGCTCCGAAGTGCTGTGCGCGGAGGACCAGGACGACATCGTCGCGGTAGTCCTCCTGGTACCAGACCATCACGGCGCCCTCTGCGAACGTCCTGACGCCGGATGCCGACTCGGTGATGTCGAAGGGCTTACCGATGCGACGGACTCCCACGGCGTCGGCGATCCGCTGCGCGATCGCCTCGACCTCCAGCCGCTGGGCCATGTCCAGGCCGCCGACGACGTTCTCGGCGTCGGGTTCGTACTCCCAGGTCCAGTCACTCACGCGGCGACAGCCTCGGCGAGGATCGAAGCCAGCTCACTCGCGGCAGCGCGGCGCTCGGCGCGGTCGCCCGACTGGCTGACGATGCGCTCGCACTCACGGAAGCGGGCAAGGCGTTGCGGGTAGCGGGCGACTCCGACCCATGACCACCAGTGCTCGACGAAGGCGCGGGGCGGTGTGAGGGTGTACTCGTCGCGGGCCTGGCGCATCGCTTCGTCCCACTGCTGATCGAACGTGGCGAGGACACCCGGGTCGAGGCGTCCGACGGCAACGCGGAGCGCGGCCGGGGTCTTCTCGGGCATGGGGATGAGGGGGCCGGTGGGCTCTGCGGCACGCTCGGTCATGACGGACTCCGTGAGGTGTCAGGCGGCGGAGTGGAGCAGGGACGGGGTGACGGCGCCCGCGGCTTCGTCGCGCGGCTCGGTCCGCTGCTGGGCGCGTGGCGCGGCGTCGAGACCGGCCGAGACACGTCCGGCGACGGTCTCACGCAGCAGCAGTTCGCAAAGGACGCTCATTGACTGGATGCCCTCCTGCGCTCGGCGCTCGTCGGCGTGGGCCCAGGCGGCGTCTCCGATGGCGGCAAGGTGCCCACTGCGTCCACCCGCGCGAACGTCCCCCTCCGGAAGGGGAACGTCGACGACGCCGGCGGCATACCGGTCCAGAAGGACAGTGAGCAGGTGACCGACGGTCAGGGCATCGCCGGCGGCGATGTCGTCGGCGCTGTCCCAGGTGGCGTCATCCACATAGGGGCGACGAGTTGTGCGGGCCAGTGTGGCCCGCTTCCTGCGGGGTGGCATACCCGGCCTCCGTAGGTGTCCTTCAACGGCTCGTAGGCCACCCTAGCGCGACCATGGCTGTTTCTCAGACCCAGTCTAGAATTATGACCACATCTGAACTTCAGTTCCACACGTCCGCACCTGCGACGCCCCGAACCCTCGACTGCGGGCTGGAGCAGGCCCGACTGGACCTGCACGCCACGCTCGGCGAGCCCGACGACAAGAGCACGCCGAAAAGCAACATCGAGACCTGCACGACGCCGGAGTCCGGGTCGGCGAACTGGCGGAGTCCACGGAAGAGCCCCTCCTGCCGTGGCACCTGGAGAAGACCGACGCCCTCTCGCGGATCGCAGCGGAGGTGCGACACCTGTCCCGATTGCCCGATTCCGGTGACGTCTGCCGGCTCACCGTGCCGTGACGCACCCGAGCACGCCCGGACCGTCAGTTGGTGCGGCCGCAGATCCGGCCTGCACCGAGGAACGACAGCCGCACCTGCCGCTGCGGGTTGTCCCTGTTCGTATCCGCCAACCTCCTTTGGAGGTTGTCTCACGTGGCAAGTTTCGCGAGCTTCTTGTAGCAGGTCAGGGCGGCGGTCATGGCCAGGCCTCGGCTCTGTCGGCCGTTGCGGACCACGTACGGGATCTTGAGACCACGAGCAGCCCATGGCAGGCTCATGCCGCATGATCGATGCATTCGCGAAGGACAACCTGCACGGGAGACTGCGGCGGGACCGCAAGGCGCTGCTCTGGAAACTCGACGGTTTGTCCGAATATGATGCCCGCCGACCTTTGACAGCGACCGGGACCAACCTCCTCGGCCTGGTCAAGCACGTGGCCACCGTCGAGGCCAGGTACTTCGGCGAGGTCTTCGACCGCCCTTCCCCGGAACCGCTGCCCCGGTGGCAGGACTCCAACGGCAGCGATCTGTGGGCGACCGAGGACGAGACCCGCGATCAGATCATCGGGTTCTACCGGCGCACGTGGGAACACTCGGACGCGACGATCAACGAGCTTCCCCTCGACGCCCCCGGCCACGTGCCGTGGTGGCCGGAGCCTTATCCCAACACGAACCTGTTCGCCATCATGGTCCATGTCCTCGGCGAGTCCATCCGGCATGCCGGGCACGCCGATATCCTGCGCGAGGGCCTCGACGGCCGGACCGGGTTGCGCGCCGAACACGAGAAGCAGATCGACGAGGAAACCCGTGCGGCCTACCGCGCGAGGATCGAGCAGGCCGCCAGGTCGGCCGCACCGATCAACGCTTAGAGGTTGTCCCACGTGACGTGATGTTCGTGCGGCATGAGGCGACCTCGACGATCGTCGACGCGGCCTCCGTTCGCGCCAGAAGGGGTATCGCCGACCGGGCCGAACCCGGTCGATCGCGGCAAGAAGGGCAGCAAGCTGCACGTGCTGTCCAATGCCCAGGACATCCCCGCTCACCGTCGCCGTGTCCGGCACGAACATGCACGACAGCCTCGCCCTCAAGCCGCTCATCCGCGGCAGACCCGCCGTCCGGTCCCGCCGGGGACCACGGCGGCGCCGACCCGTCAAACTCCGCGCGGACAAGGCGTACTTCTCCGCCGAACACCTGGCCTGGCCGCGCGAGCGCGGGCTCGTCGCGCGCATCGCGCGGCCCGGCATCGAGTCCGGCGAACGCCTCGGTCGGCACCGCTGGAAGATCGAACGGTCGATCGCTCGGCTCTTCGGCTATCGCCGCCTCACCGTCCGATACGAACGAAAGGGCTCGCACTTCCTCGCCTCCCTCGGCCTGGCCGCCGCCCTTACCTGCTACAAGAAGCTCGCGAAACCTGCCACGTGAGACACCCTCGAAGGACAACTCAACGCGTAAGCTCCGCCCGGACGTCGGTCGACCGCGGCTCTGAGGAGAAGACACTCCCGCCTTCGGGGAGACGGTGTCCTACCGCGTGCTGTGGCGTCGGCCAAACACCCGCCCCTCGATGTCCTCCAGGACACGGACGATGTTGCACCTCGCCGACCTCGTGATGTGCCACTTCCTGCACAGTTGCGGCCTCTCGTGATCGTTCGCGATCGATCCACCGGACAAGGCACGCTGTCCGCGGGCTCTGACATCGGCCGCAACCGCCCCCGGGGCCCGGCCGTAGTGCACGGCCGGGCCCCGGGGGCGGTTGGCGCGACGCCGGCTCAACGGCCTTCCGTCAGCCGCGACATGTAGTCCTGCCGCAGCGCGTCGAGGATCTGCGCTGCCTCCGAGAGGCCAGCCTTCTGGCAGCGTGCCGCCGCCGTCGTCAGCCGGGCGATGGCCTCCTTGAACCGGCGCAGCGCGTTGCCCTCGATCAGCGCGGCGATCCGGACCGCCTCGGCACGCGCCGACTCGCCCTCCTCGCCGCCCTGTTCGTGGGCGGCGACGGCGGCCTCGGTCTCGGCCAGGGCCTCCTCGAACCGCTCCGCCTCCGCCAGGACGCGGCCCCGGCGGTAGTGCACGGTGCCCCGCTCGAACCAGGGCACGAAGCCCTCCGTGCCCTCCGGCACGGATGCCGCCAGCGCGTCCGCCTCGGCGAGATGCTTCAGCGCCGTCTCCAGGCCCTCCAAGCCCTGCGTGTTCATGACCAGACGCGCAAACTCGCGCATCATGTGCATGAGCAGGGACGGGTTCGGCGCCTGCGCGTGCGCCGCCAAGGCCCGCTCGTACGCCGTGCCCGCCGCGTCCCAGCGGTCCGCCAGAGCCAGCGCGATGGCCGTGTCAGCGGTCACCATGGTCTGGATGGGGGCGTCGTCCTCCCAGCCGGAGACAGCGTCCGCCAGCCGCAGAAACTCCTCGGCCGACGGCAGGAACTCCTCCAGTTCCCGCAACCCGCGCGCCAGCATGAGCCGAGCCTGGGCGACCGTCCGCTCGTCGAGCGCGGCCGCCGCTTCCTCGGCGACCAGCGACTCCAGGACCGCGACCGCGTCGGCCTGCTGGCCCGTCCGCGTCAGAACGTCGACCAGCTGCAGCCGCACGTCCGCCGCCTCCTCGGACACTCCGGACTGGTCGAACCGCGCGGCCGCCTCCGACAGGTGGCGCACCGCGCCCGCGTGGTCGCCCAGGTGCGAGACCGCGTGGCCGAGCATCGCGTACGCCGGCGCTATCGGGAAGTCCGCGTCGTCGTACCGCACCGCGTCCGCGATCGCCTGGTGCAGCAGCTCCACCGCCTCCTGCGGTCGCTGCTGTGCCATCAGGATCTGGGCGAGCAGGGCACGCGGGCGCGAACCGCGCCACGGCCGGTCGGCGGCTTCCAGGTCCTTCAGCGCGGCGCGCAGCCCCTCCTCGGCGCGCACGAGGTCGCCGTGGCGGCCGGCCACGTCCGCGGCGAACTGCCGTGCGTTGGCGACCTGGTGAGGGACGGACAGCCGCTCCGCCTCGGTGTGCAGGGCCTGGACGCACGCCTCGAAGCGCTCGACGGCGCCTGGGGAGGCCTCCGGACCACCGCGGCCCAGCTCCCGGTAGGCCGCGTACGTGCGCGCGTAGTACACCGTGAGGTACGCCAGCTTGCGCTCCTGCTCCAGGTCGTCGCAGGCCGCCGCCTCCGCCGCCCCGAGGGCCTCGCCCGTGAACGGAACCTCGGTGCACAGCCGTTCGGCCTCGCGGAGGAGTTCGTCGAGGGCATCCTGGATCCCGTCGGAGTCCAGCCGCTCGGCTCCCCCGGCCGGCTCGGCGCCCCCGTCGGCCGACGGGTTCGTCCAGGCCAGGGCGCGGGCCCGCGTGGACAGCGCCTGCCACGGCATGCCGAGCCGCTCGTACAGCTCCGCGGCCTTGCGCGCCTCCACGGTGGCCTCGTCGTCGCGGTCCGCCATCGTCAGCTCGCCCGCCCGTTGCTCGGCGAGTTCCGCCCGCAGCAGCTCCTGCGGGCCGAGCACGTCGTCGTGCACCGCGCTGCCGTCGGCCAGACGCTCGGCGATCCGGGTCCACAGCCGGGCGTCCCCGGGGTGACCCGCGCTCGCCATCCGCCGTGCCTCGCGCACCAGAGTCACGAAGTCCTCGGGGATCGCGACGGCGGCGGGAGCCGCGGTGGCGAGAGCCGTCACCGGCGCAGCCGCGGCCGTCGCCGGGCGGGCGACGGCCGTCCTCAGGCCCAGCGGCAGCGGCGCGTCGAGCAGCGGACGCTGCGACAGACGCTCGCGGCGACGGTCCCCGACCGCCGTCGTGCCGTTGCGGGCGTTGAACGCCGCCGTCAGCCGGTCCGCCTCGGCGCGGACGTGCGCGAGCAGTTCGTCCGCCGTCCAGCTCCGTCCCAGCGGGCCCGCGACGACCGTGTCGGCGTGCCCGTCCTCGACGATCCGGGCGAGCAGCAGCTCGATGCCGGTCAGGAAGTCCAGATGGGCCAGCGGAGCGCCGGTCGCCTCGAACAGCGCCCGGTTCTCGGCGAGGATCTCCAGGCCGCGTCCCTCGTTGCGGGACAGCACGCAGAACTCCAGGTGCCGGCCGACCCAGGCCTGCATGCCGGTGTTGCCGCGGACCCGGCGGTAGCCGGTCAGGTGGTGCGAGCGGGCCTCGTCGAGCCGGCCGAAGCGCAGTAGCGCTCCGAGCGCCAGCGCCTGGCTCATCTGCGGCTCCTCGGTGCAGCCGATCGCCTCGTCGAGGACCGGCCGCAGCGTGTCGAGCGCCCCGGCGTCGTCGCCTCCGTTCATCTGGTGCGCGGCCAGGTGCCGGGTCTCGCACGCCTCGCAGTCGCTCAGCTCGGTGCGCGGCCGGGTGACCCACAGGTCGTACGCGTCGGCGACCCCCGCGCCCGTGTGGGCCGCGACGTGGTAGCGCATCGCCGCCACGGGCTGCATGCCGTGCCCGGCCTTCTCGTACCGGCGCAGTGTCTCGTCGATCCAGCCGCGGATCGAGGCCAGCGACACCTCAGGCACGTCGAGCAGCGAGGTCGCCACCCACTTGAACCGCCAGTAGACCTGGTGGGCCTCCCCCTCGCTGAATTCCTCGGGAGACTCGTCCCACAGCTTCAGCAGCCGGCCGAAGACGACCGGCGACTTGCGGTACTCGCCGGTGAACTCGTACGCCGTCATGAGCTCCAGCAGAGCGGTGACCAGGACGTCCGGCTTCTCGAACTGACCGGCCGCTTCGACGAGTTCTTCGGCAGTGACGGTGCGCTGCGGACCGTGCGGGCGGTCGTGGTTCTCACGCAGTGCCTCGATCACGGCCTCGGGGGTGTCCAGCATCAGATGTCCTTCCGGGGCCCGGAGCCGTCCGCGTCCGTGCCGGGGTTGTGCATGGCGTGGGTGAGCAGGCCGATGAAGGCCCGGTTCAGCAGGGCGCTCTCGCTCGCCTTCAGCGGGCGGCGGCTGAGCAGCAGGGCCTGCCCGTACAGTGCCTCGGCGGTGGTGACGGCCAGACCGCGCTCGGAGATCGTGATCGCCTGGCGCACCAGCGGGTTGAGGTGGTTCAGGACCAGCTGGGCGCGCGGCGTGTCGTGCCGCAGAGAGCCCAGGATGTCGGCCCACAGACCGTCACTCTCGGCGGCGAGGCTCGACCGGGTCCGCTCGTGGCGCGCCTCCCGGTTGTCGAGCAGCAATGCCGGGGCGGTCACCGGCTGGAAGTCGCGCAGCACGACGTCGCAGTCGTGCACGCCGATCGTCTCCCGGGCGACGAGCAGGAATGCCGCCGCTCGCAGTTCGGCCGTCGGGTCCACCGCGTCCAGATGGGCGGTGACCGTGGCCGGGTCGAGGTCGCTCACGGAGGTGCCGGGACGGATCTCCGGCAGCCGGTGCACGAGATCGCGGTCGTAGGTGTAGCCGCCGTTGACCACGCCCAGGCCGGCCGCCGCGGCGATCGGGGCGACCTGCCGGAACTCCTCCACACTGCGGGTGACCAGCAGCGTCGCGTGCGTGCGTGCGAACTCCTCGAGCGTGACGTTGCCGTCGGTGGTCTCGAACGGCAGCCACGGCAGCACCACCCGCAGCAGCTCGTCGTCGTAGCGCGCCAGCGCCTTCACCGCGAGATGGTGGGTGTCGATGAACCGGTGCAGCAGCGCCGGGTCGCTGGCCGCGAGCCCCGTGAGCCAGTCCCGGATCCGGTCGCCCAGGGCGTCCCGTACGGCAGACAGCGTGCCGTCCTCGTACAGCGACTCGCGCGAGGCCGTCGGTCGCAGGCTCGTGGTGTCGACCACGCAGCGCACGAAGAACGCCCAGTCCGGCAGCAGCTCGGGCGCCTGGTCGGTGAGCAGCATGCCCTTCAGGTGCACCCTGTGACCGGCGCGCTGCGCCGGGCTCACGGCCGTCGGCAGCACGTACGCGACACCGCGCAGCCCGGCCGCCGGAAGGTCCAGCTCGATGGTGTCGAGCGGGGTGAAGTCGAACCGGTCGCGGCAGTACGCGGTCAGCGCCTCGCGGTGGGCGAGCGGGGAGCGGTGGGTCCGCTCCCACGGCGGCGTGTCGTTGATCCGCTCCTTCTCGCCGTGCGGGCCCACGACAGTGACCTCGTACCGCAGCAGGCTGCCGTAGTGCCGGGCCAGGTCGACGACCCGCCGCGGGCTCGTCCACTCGGCGTTGTCGGCCCGGGGGACGAGCCGCACGGTGGTGCCCGGCTCCGGCACGGCCGAGGATGGCAGCGTACGGATCGTGTACCGGCCGTCGGAGTGACCGCGCCACTCGACCGCGGGCGCCGCGGGGTCGGCCGCGGACCGGCTGAGCACGGTGATCTCGTCGGCGACGACGAAGCACGCCAGCAGGCCGATGCCGAACTGGCCGATGAACTCGCCGCGGGCGGACTCGAGTCCGGCGCCGTCCAGGGCGCCTTCGGCAGTCCGCTTGGAGCTGCGGCCGATGGTGGCGAGGAATCGGTGGACGTCGGCCTCGGTCAGTCCGATGCCGGTGTCCGTGACGGTGAGCGTGTCACCGGTGCGCACGGTGATCGTGCGGGGCGCATCCGGGGCGACGGCCTGACGGGCGGTGATGGCGTCCACGGCGTTCTGCAGCAGCTCGCGCAGATAGACGCGGGGACTCGAGTAGAGGTGGTGGGAGAGCAGGTCGACCAGGCCGCGCAGGTCGACCTGGAAGGTGTGGGCGGTCTCGGAAGAGGACACCGGACGGAATCCTTCACTGGGGCGCCCGCGCCGGCGAACGGCACGGACGGGAAGATGGGCGAAAGAGAGGGCAGGGGCGGGCGCGGCGCTCGTCTCGGCGTACACGCCCTGCGGGTCAGCGCCCGGCGGCCGAGCGGTGCTTGCGGTAGGCCGCGACGGGGTCGGAGCCGTTCAGGTAGTCCCACGGGGACTCCGTGACCCGCCCCTGCGTGGCCTGGAAGCACTCCCGGGCGGACACCCGGTCCCCGGCCAGCGAGAAGGCCATCGCGAAGCTGTTCAGCAGCTCCAGCCAGGAACCCTCCCGCACGAAGTCCGCATGCCGGTACGAGTGGTCCGCCGCCTGCCTCAGCGACTCCGCCACCTCGGGCCGGCGCATGTACGCGGCGTCCGGGCCCGAGTCGAGGGACAGCCACTCCTCGATGTGCGCGTCCGGCACCAGCCGGCCCAGCGGCGTGCCGCCGGGAGCCTTGAACGCGGACTCGCGGGCGAAGGCGTGCATCTCCTCGTGCGACCCGCCCCACTTCTTGCAGATCTGCTGCAACCGCTGCGTGTGCGCCCCCAGGTGGTAGGGGTCCCGGCGCACGGTCGCCTCGAACCGGCGGCGCGCCGTGACCTGCCCGACCTGCAGACCGCGGCCAGTGACTTGGAGGACGTACCAGGGCGAGGTCCAGCCCGGCTCCAGCTCGGCAGCCTCGTACAGCCACTCCTCGGCCTGGCGCAGCCGGGAGTGGAAGACCTCGAACTGTTCGCGCGAGACGTCCTTCGCGCGCGCCGAGGTCCGGGCCTCCCAGCCCCAGTTGACGTAGCGGATGCCCGCGACGGTCAGCGCCAGCGCCGACTCGGGCTCCGTCTTCAGCACGTCGCCGATCCACCGCTCGACGCCGGCCGTGTCGCCGACGGCCCACAAGAGCCCCGTACGGTCCTGGCTCTCCGGTCGCGCCTCCAACTGGCCCCGCACGGCGGCCCAGTCCGCCGCGGCGGCCGCCTCGCGCACCCTCGCCACGTCCGGATCGCTGGCGTCCTTCTCCAGCCGCGCCCCGGGCCGGCCGGTCCACCGTCCCAGCGTGGGCCCCCAATCTCGGAGCAACGCCATTGTCCCCACCCCTTGGTGTCTCTCACAGGGAGGCAAGTGACCACCCCCCTCGTGGAGGTAGTGACTATCACGCGCGACTGACATTCGCACATCCGTTTAGTGACGCCTGGCCGTTCGCCGATCCAGAAGAGGTGGCCGGCGCCGAGGAACCCACCGGGACGCTTGTGCCATGGGCCACCACGTCCGCGGTCGGCGCGATGCCGGCGGTACGGACGAGTGTGGCGCAGACCGGCCCCACGCCGACCGCCATGCCGGACAGGATGGACCGGGCCCGGTTGCGCGGTTGCCGGTGGGCGCGCCGGTACGGGGACGCGGCGCGCCTCCTGGTACCGGCGCGCCAGGTGGTTTCCCGCTACGTCCCCCCGCCGGCCAGGAGGGTTCAGGGAGGAGGGTGGGCGAGTGGACCCGGAACAGTGTCGCGCCGACCTTCCAGCCCGCGGGCATGCTCTCCAGGTCCAGAACCGACTTTGAGTGGGGACACGCTGAGCGGCGCCGCAAGGTCAGGAGTCGCCGTGGGAGTGTCATGCCTCCTGCCTGCCGGACCCGTTCCGCTGCCGCCGCGTCCACCAGCCACAAGCACCAATGCGATCACCATCGCCGACGTCCACACGCCCGTCACCGATCGATTGCAGTGCACTCGCTGCTCGTCCCACGTACGACACTTGCTCCCAGAGCCTGTGACCTGTCGGGGCGGTCAAGGCGTCGATGGCGAAGAATGCCTGCGACTGCGGGCAGTTGGTTCAGCTGAACCGGCTGCTGCCGATCGGGGTACGGCCGGCACGCGGAGCGTCGGCACCGGCTCGTCACCGGTCCACGAGCCCGACCAGGGCAGGGCCCTGTGCACCCCTTTGACCTCGCCTTATCGTTGGCCTTGACCGTTGCGGAAGGTAACGGGCTCGGGAATGATCCCCCGGTGTGACCATCTTCCTCGCCGTCGTACTCGGCGTGTTCCTCGTCGTGCTCTACCGGCTCTTCATCGTCCCTCGCCGCGTCGGAGAGCACTTCGTGGCGTCCGAGTACGGCCTTCCGCCCCGTGAGCAGCTCGACTCGCGGCGCCCCGGCCCGCCCCCGCCGGCACACCGCACGGAGCAGCGGCAGGCCGTCGCCAATGCTGCGTGGGGAGGGGATTGGCAGTCCGCCGAGCGGTACGTCCGGGCGGCGGGCGAGGACTGGGACGAGCGCTGGAACCGGCTGGAGCTCCTGCAACAGGTCGCCCGGGAGGACGACGCCTGGCTCGACGCCTGGCGCGCCGCCGAGCCCCGGAACTGCGACGCAGCCACCCTCCACGCGAGCATCATGGTCCACCGCGCCTGGGAGATCCGGGGCAGCGGGTATGCCCACGAGGTCATGACCTCGGACATGAACCGCTTCCGCGCCATGCTCCCGGCCGCGATCGAGGAGGCGCGGCAGGCCGCCCTGCTCGACCCCGCGAACCCGGGCCCCTGGGTCGTGATGGTCACGGCGGCGCGCGGAGCGCAGTACCGCCACGCACAGTTCAAGCCGCTGTGGGAAGGGCTCATCGCCCGCGCTCCCCACCACTATGAGGGGCACTGGCAGGCCCTCCAGTACTGGTGCGCAAAGTGGTTCGGCAGCGACCGGCGGATGATGCGGTTTGCCCGCCAGGCGGTCCGCAAGGCCCCGCCCGGAAGCGCGCTGGCCGGGATCTATCTCCACGCGCTGAACGAGCTCACCGAGCGGTCCGCCACCGGCACGCTGGCCGTCACGCCGATGGCGAGGAGCGTGCTGAAGCAGATTGCAGCCTCGCTCGACGGGGTCGCGCCCGACGACGAGCGCCTGCCGGTCCTGCGCCACCTGCTGGCCCACTACATGCTCCGGTCGATGATGTACGCGTCCGCCTTGGAGCAGTTCCGCCTGATCGGACCGTGGTGCGGCGCCCAGCCCTGGCGCGAGGACGGGAACCCGGTCATGGCCTTCGAAAGGGCCCGCGGCACGGCCGCGAAGCTGTCCCGGACACGTCCCGCCCCGCAGCCGCCGGTCTGCAAGATGGGCCGCTAGCCTCGATCTTTCGTGACGGTCTGCCGACGGAGTCGGCAGACAGTTTCACGTTCTGTGGCTGGGTGGTGGGCAGGCTGGTGGCCCGTCTGTCGCGTCGGGTGGGCGCCGAGTTCCACTGCTCCGGGTCGCGTCGCGCTGTCGCGGGTACGGGGAGAGCTGCTGGTCAGCCCGGGTTCGGTAGGTGGACGAGCCGGTCGATGGCCGTCGAGATGTCGGCGGTGCGAGCGGCCCTCCCTGCTCGTAGTGGGTCACAGCTGGTACCGCCCGTCTCAGGGGCCGTCAGGTGCGGCCGGAAATCAGTCCTACAGCCCTGAACACATCAGGGCTATCCGAGAAACGACAACCGCACCTGCCGCTGCGGGTTGTCCCTGTTGGTGTCGACGAGACAGACCGACTGCCAGGTGCCGAGCTCCAGGCGGCCACCGATGACCGGCAGGGTGGCGTGCGGCGGCACCAGCGCCGGCAGGACGTGGTCGCGGCCGTGGCCCGGGCTGCCGTGGCGGTGCTGGTAGCGGTCGTCGGCCGGAAGCAGCACGTGCAGCGCGGACAGCAGGTCGTGGTCGCTGCCGGCGCCGGTCTCGATGACGGCGATGCCCGCCGTCGCGTGCGGCACGAAGACATGGAGCAGACCGTCGCGGCCTGCGGCGGCCTCCTCCAGGAACTTCTCGCACTCACGGGTCAGATCGGTCACGGTCTCGGCCGCGCCGGTGGCCACGTCGAGGACTTTCGTGGTGAAGGCATGAGGCATACGTCCATCCTGGCGCCCCCGCCGCGGGATCGCGCGGGCGGTCGTGCTCGACCCGGTCCGGGTCGGGTGCCGTCTGGGGCCGCTCTGGGGCTCGTATCCGGGACGGCATGCTGTGTCTTCTGGGGGACACCCCCAGACCCCCGTACGGCGCGTGCGGGGCCTCGTAAAGAGCACCCTGAGTCATGCGCCACAAATCACGCTTCAGTGTCCCGGACACGACCCCGCCTCGTCCCCCTCCGCGCGCCTGGCCGGGGTGGCTCGCCCTGGTGGTTCATGGGCAGTCGTTCCGCCGATGGTTTGTGGGCAGGGGGAGGAGGAACGGGTGGGCACAAACCACCCACCGGGCCGCACCCGGCCGACAGACCGCGCACCCCACCGGAGGTAGCCGTGGCAGGTCAGGCCTCATGGACGCAGAGAGTGCGCAGCCGTCACCATGGCCTCATGGATCACGGTACGAGCACGGACACCGCACAGGTGGTGATCATCGGCGGTGGGGTCATGGGCGCGAGCATCGCGTTCCACCTCGCCGAGGCCGGCGTACGCGACATCCTGCTGCTGGAACGCGACGATCCGGCCTCCGGATCCTCGGGCAAGCCGATCGGTGGCGTACGCGCCCAGTTCTCCGATCCGCTCAACATCCGCCTCGGGCAGCGCAGCCTGCGCGCATGGCGCTCGTTCGCGGCGCGGCCGGGGGCCGACGTGGGGCTGCGGAGTGTCGGCTACCTCTTCCTGCTGACCCGGGACAAGGACGTGGCGGCCTTCCGCGAGGCATCCCTCACCCAGCGGGAACTGGGCGTCGACAGCCGCATCATCGGGCCCCGCGAGGCCCACGCCCTGTGCCCGTACGTCGATCCGGCCTCGATCGTCGCCGCCGCCTACTCCCCCGACGACGGCTACGCCCTGCCGAAGGCGGCCGTCGACGGCTATCTGCGGGCGGCCCGCGGGCTCGGCGTGACGGTGCGTACGCACTGCGCGGTCACGGCGATCGAGACCGACGGCGGGGCGGTGCGGGCCGTGCGCACCACGGCGGGCACGGTGCGCACGGGGAGCGTGATCTGTGCCGCCGGGGCGTGGTCCGGCGCGATCGGCGCGATGGCCGGGGTGCGTCTGCCGGTCACCCCGCTGCGTCGGCAGATCGCCCTCACCGGCCCGCTCACGCCGCCACCGCCGCGCATCCCCTTCACCCTCGACTTCGACTCGACGCTGTACTTCCACGACGACGGCGCGGGCGGACTGGTGCTCGGACTCTCCGACCCCCGTCAGGAGCCGGGTTTCGGACGGGAGTTCAGCAAGGAGTGGCTGGAGCCGTTCCGCGCGGCCGCCGCCCGCCTCGCGCCGGCGCTCGCGGACCTCGAACCGGCGAGCGGCGGCTGGGCGGGGCTGTACGAGATGACGCCGGACCGCAACGCCCTGATCGGTGAGGCACCCGATGTCGGCCGGTTCCTCTACGCCACGGGTTTCTCCGGGCACGGTTTCCTCCAGGCGCCCGCGGTCGGCGAGATCGTGCGCGATCTGTGGCTCGGCAGGGAACCGTTCATCGATGTGGGCCCGCTCGCGGCGACCCGCTTCGAGAAGGCCGCCGCGGCGGTGCGCCCCGAGGCCCACATCATCTGACCGGCCCTTCAGGAGGTTCGCATGGCTGGCCTGGTTCCCGCGTGGCGGCTGCGTGCCGCGTTCGCCCGACGGCTGTCCACGATGTACGGGACCGAAGTGCCCGCGTACACCACGCTGGTGGAGGTGGCGGGCAAGGTCAACGACGACGTACTGCGCAAGGGCGGGGAGAGCGCCCAGCGGCTGGGCAGCATCGAGCGGGTCACGGCGGAGCGGCACGGGGCGATCCGGGTCGGCACACCGCGCGAGCTGCGGCAGGCGGCGCAGGTCTTCGCCGCGCTCGGCATGGAACCGGTCGGTTTCTACGATCTGCGTGATGCGGCGGCCAGCGCGGTGCCGGTGGTGTCGACGGCGTTCCGGCCGGTGCTGCCCGAGGAGCTGGACCGCAATCCGTTCCGGGTCTTCACCTCGATGCTCACTCCGGCCGACCGCCGTTTCTTCGACGCCGATCTGCGGGAGCGGCTGGAGGCGTTCCTGGCTCGCCGCGAGCTGTTCCCGCCACAGCTGCTGGAGCTCGCGGCGCTCGCCGAGCGGGAGGGCGGGCTCGACGAGGAGCGGGCCGAGCGGTTCCTCGGCCTCGCGGTCGGCGCGTTCGAACTGTCGCCGGAGCCGGTGGACCGGGCCTGGTACAGCGAGCTGGAGAAGGTCTCCGCCGTCGCCGCGGACATCGGCGGGGTCGGCAGCACCCACATCAACCACCTCACCCCGCGCGTCCTCGACATCGACGACCTGTACCGGCGGATGGAGGACCGCGGCATCACGATGATCGACCGGATCCAGGGGCCGCCCCGCTGGGACGGACCGGACGTCCTGCTGCGTCAGACCTCGTTCCGGGCGCTGGCCGAACCGCGCACCTTCCGGGAGCCCGACGGCACGGTCTCCACCGGGGCGCTGCGCGTCCGCTTCGGGGAGGTCGAGGCACGCGGCATCGCGCTCACGAGAAAGGGGCGGGAGCTGTACGACCGGCTCGTCGAGGGCCCGGTCGAGGAGTGGGCCGCGGCCTTCCCGCGCACCGAACGCCGACTGGCGGTGGAGGGCGTCGGGTTCTTCACGTACGAGGCCGTGCGGGAGCGTCCGCGTGACGGCCGGCGTCCGCCGGGCGACCTCGCCGGCCTGCTCGACGGCGGCTGGCTGTCGGCGCGCCCCATCGTCTACGAGGACTTCCTGCCGCGTTCGGCGGCGGGGATCTTCCAGTCCAATCTCACCGACCCGGGCGCCCGTGACTCCGCGCAGGCGGGCGCCCATTACGACCAGCACGGATTGTCGGAGGCGATCGAGCGGCCCGTACACGATCCCTTCGACCTCTACGCCGCACAGCAGGACGTCTCGCTGGGCCGAGCGCGACAGATCCTGGCACCGACCGAGGAGAGCGACGCATGACCACCATCACCGCACTTCCCGACACCGACGCGCTGCGGGTGCGGGCCGAGGAAGCCCTGCGCCGCTGCGGGGCGCGCGTGCCGACGGGCGAGGGGCTGACCGCCCGTACTCCGCTGACCGGCGGCACGCTCTTCACGCTGCCCGTCGCCACTCCCGAGGAGGCGGACGCGGCCGTCACGGCGGCCGAGGCCGCGTTCCGTGAGTGGCGTACGGTCCCGGCGCCCCGGCGCGGGGCGCTGGTCAAACGGCTCGGGGAGCTCCTGACCGCGCACAAGGAGGATCTCGCCGAACTGGTGACCATAGAGGCCGGGAAGATCCACTCCGAGGCCCTCGGCGAAGTGCAGGAAATGATCGACATCTGTGACTTCGCGGTCGGGCTTTCGCGCCAGCTGTACGGCCGCACGATGGCGTCCGAGCGGCCCGGCCACCGGCTCTCCGAGAGCTGGCATCCGCTGGGCGTGGTCGGGGTCATCTCCGCGTTCAACTTCCCGGTCGCCGTCTGGTCGTGGAACACGGCGATCGCGCTGGTCTGCGGCGACTCCGTGGTCTGGAAGCCGTCGGAGCTGACCCCGCTCACCGCTCTGGCCTGCGACGCCCTGCTGCGGCAGGCGGCCGCGGACAGCGACGCGCCGGGCGATGTGCACCGTCTGGTGCTCGGCGAGCGCGAGGCGGGGCAGCGCCTGGTCGACGACGCGCGGGTGGCGCTGGTCAGCGCGACCGGGTCGGTGCGGATGGGGCGGGAGGTCGCGCCGCGTGTCGCCGCCCGCTTCGGCCGCTGTCTGCTGGAGCTGGGCGGGAACAACGCGGCGGTCGTCACTCCGTCCGCCGATCTCGACCTGGCCGTGCGCGGCATCGTCTTCTCGGCGGCCGGGACCGCCGGGCAGCGCTGCACCACCCTGCGCCGGCTGATCGTCCACGAGGACGTCGCCGACGAGCTGACCGAGCGCATCGTCCACGCCTACGCGTCGCTGCCGGTCGGCGACCCCTTCCGGGCCGGCACGCTGGTCGGCCCGCTGATCTCGACGGCGTCGTACGAGGGGATGGCGCGCGCGCTCGACGCCGCGCAGGCGGACGGCGGGAAGGTGCTGACGGGCGGTGACCGGCGGCTGCGCGAGGAGGCTCCGCATGCCGCGTACGTCGCTCCGGCGGTGGTCCGGATGCCCGCGCAGACGGAGATCGTGCGCGCGGAGACCTTCGCGCCGATTCTCTACGTACTCACCTACCGGACGCTGCAGGAGGCGATCGAGCTGCACAACGGCGTACCGCAGGGGCTGTCGTCGTCGATCTTCACGCAGAGCCAGCGCGAGGCGGAGCGGTTCCTGGCCGCCGACGGCTCGGACTGCGGGATCGCGAACGTCAACATCGGGACGTCGGGCGCCGAGATCGGCGGCGCGTTCGGCGGCGAGAAGGAGACGGGCGGCGGGCGTGAGTCCGGGTCGGACGCGTGGCGCGCGTACATGCGCCGGGCGACGAACACCGTGAACTACTCGGACGAGCTTCCGCTCGCGCAGGGCGTCAACTTCCTCTGATCCCCTCGGGCGATTCCGTCGGGCGCGCCCGGGAAGATCCACCACATCACGGGTGTTAGTAGAAACGTGAACAACTTCGGGGGTGTGGACGTGGTCGTCATCGGCGCCGGACAGGCGGGTCTGTCCGGCGCCTACCATCTGCGGCGCGTGGGGCTGCGCCCCGATGCCGACTTCGTGGTCCTCGACCACGCGCCACGGCCGGGCGGCGCCTGGCAGTTCCGCTGGCCCTCGCTGACATACGGCAAGGTCCACGGCATGCACGCGCTGCCCGGGATGGAGCTGACCGGCGCCGACGACAACCGGCCGTCGTCCGAGGTGATCGGTGAGTACTTCACCACGTACGAGGACGCCTTCGATCTGCGGGTGCACCGGCCCGTCGATGTCCGCGCGGTGCGGGAGGGCGCGGGCGGGCGGCTGCTGGTGGAGACGTCGGAGGGGACGTACGCCACCCGTGCGCTGATCAACGCCACCGGCACCTGGGACCGGCCGTTCTGGCCGCGCTACCCGGGGCAGGAGACCTTCCTCGGGCGTCAGTTGCACACCGCGGACTACGCCGGGCCGGACGCGTTCGCCGGGCAGCGGGTGATCGTCGTGGGGGGCGGGGCGTCGGGCACGCAGCATCTGATGGAGATCGCGGAGGTGGCGGCGGACACCACCTGGGTGACGCGCCGTCCTCCGGTCTTCCGCGAAGGCCCGTTCGGGGAGGAGCAGGGGCGGTCGGCGGTCGCCCTGGTGGAGGAGCGCGTCCGGCGCGGACTGCCGCCGCTGAGCGTGGTGTCCGTGACAGGCCTGCCCTTGAACGATGCGATACGCCGCGCGCTCGCGGAGGGCGTGCTCGACCGGCTGCCGATGTTCGACCGCGTCACTCCGACCGGGGTGGCCTGGGACGACGGCCGGACGGTCGACGCGGACGTGATCCTCTGGGCCACGGGCTTTCGCGCCGCGATCGACCACCTGGCGCCGCTGAAGCTGCGCGAGCCGGGCGGCGGCATCGCGCTGGAAGGCACCCGCGCGATCCGGGACGCGCGCGTCCACCTCGTCGGCTACGGCCCCTCGGCCTCGACGATCGGCGCCAACCGGGCCGGTCGTGCCGCGGTCCGCGAGATCCAGCGCCTCCTGAAGGGCGCGCCGGAGCCGGTGGACGAGGCGGCCGCGCCGGAGTCCGCAGAAGAGGCGGCCCTGTCCACCGCGTCAGCAACGGCTGCGGCTGCGCCGACGCTCGCGGGCGTGACCGCCTGAGGCGGCCCAGGGTCCGCCCCCGTCAGGGAGCGACCGGCACCTCCAGCGGCGTCGGCTCGGCGTCGCGGCGGACCAGGGCGGCATAGCGGCCGTCCCGGTCGAGCAGCTCCGCGTGGCGGCCGCGCTCGGCTATACGGCCGCCGTCCAGGACCATGATCTGGTCCGCCTCACGCACCGTGGAGAGCCTGTGGGCGATGGTGATCGTGGTGCGGCCCGCCGACAGGGCGTCGATGGCCTGCTGCACCGCATGCTCCGTGCGGGTGTCGAGGGCGCTGGTCGCCTCGTCCAGGATGAGCACCGGCGGATCGCGCAGGATCGTCCTGGCGATGGCGAGGCGCTGCTTCTCCCCGCCCGAGAACCGGTAACCGCGCTCGCCGACCAGGGTTTCGTAGCCGTCGGGCAGGGACGCGATGTGGTCGTGGATCTGCGCGGCCCGCGCCGCCGCCTCTATCTCAGCGTCGGTCGCGTCGGGTTTGGCGAAGCGCAGATTGTCGGCGACGGAGGCATGGAAGAGGTAGGTCTCCTGGGAGACCACGCCCACGGCCCTGGCGAGGGTGTCGAAGTCCAGCTCGCGTACGTCGACGCCGTCGAGGGTGACCCGGCCGCCCGTGACGTCGTAGAGCCGGGGCACCAGATAGCTGAGCGTGGACTTGCCGGAGCCGGTGGGGCCGACGACGGCCAGGCTGCCGCCCGCCGGGACGGTGAGGTCGATCCCCTGGAGCGTCGGACCGCTCTTCTCGTCGTAGCTGAAGTCCACGTCCTCGAAGCGCACCTCGCCGCGGATCTTCTCCAGGGGCACCGGCTTCTCCGGCTCGGTGATCTCGACCGGCAGGTCCAGATACTCGAAGATCCGCTGGAACAGGGCGAGCGAGGTCTGAATCTGCACTCCGGTGGAGAGCAGGCTCACGGCGGGGCGGAAAAGGCCCTGCTGGAGAGAGACGAAGGCGACGAGCGTACCGATCGAGATCGCCGGTCCACCGGACTGGAGCGTGAGGCCCGCGGCCCAGTAGAGCATCGCGGGCATGGCGGCCATGACGATGCCGATGACGGCCATCCGCCATCGCCCGGCCATGCTGGAACGCACCTCCAGATCGACCAGCCGTTCCGACTCGTCGGCGAAGGAGCGGGTGAGCGAGTCGGCGCGGCCCATCGTGCGGCCGAGAAGGATGCCGCTGACGGAGAGCGACTCGGTCACCGTGGCCGCCATCGCGGCCATCTGCTTCTGCCGCTGTGTCGTGATCGTCTTGCGCTCGCGGCCGACGCGGCGGCTGACCCAGACGAACACCGGGAGCAGGAGCAACGAGACGACGGTGAGCCGCCAGTCCAGTGCCAGCATCGCGACGATCGTGGCGACGACGGCCGTCAGGTTCGAGACCAGGGAGGTCGCGGTGGAGGTCACGGTCGCCTGCATGCCGCCGATGTCATTGGCGATGCGCGACTGGACCTCGCCGGTGCGGGTCCTGGTGAAGAAGGCGAGCGGCATGCGCTGCAGTTGGGCGTAGACGCCGGTGCGCAGATCGTGCATGACGCGCTGGCCGACGGTGGTGGAGATGAGCGTCTGCAGCACGCCGAAGACACTCGTCATCACGGCGGTGAGGATCATGCCGAGCGCGAGCAGCGACAGCAGGCCGGTGCGGCCCTGCGGGATCGCGGTGTCGAGGATCTCGCGGAGCATGAACGGCGAGGCGACGGAGACGAGTGAAGCCGCTCCGACGAGCAGCCCGACCAGGGCGAGACGGCCCCGGTAGGGGCGGAAGAGCCGGAGAATGCGCCGCACCTGGGCGGGCGGCTCCGGTCGCGTGGGGTCGAGCGGGCGTGTGGGTGGTGTCCAGGACGGACCTTCGTCGTGAGGGCGCATGGGCTCCTTCTGAGAGGTGAGACAGCCGGGCGAAGATGCCGGTTTGAGGATCATAGCTCACTGTTACCTATACTCACAATGAATAAGGTCCTGATATTGTTCCCGTATGACCACCCCCGCGCCCGTCCCCGACGCCGACGGTCTGCTGGCCGAGCAGTTGCTGCGGCTGACCCGCCGTCTCCACCGCATCCAGAAGCGCCACCTGGAGCCGGTCGGCATCACGCCCGCGCAGTCCCGGCTGCTGCGTGTCGTCGCGCACTACGACGGGGCGCCCCGGATGGCCGATCTCGCCGACCGCCTCGAAGTCGTACCGCGTGCCGTGACCAGCCTCGTCGACGGGCTGGAGGCGAGCGGCCGGGTGCGCCGGGTGCCGGATCCGGCCAACCGCAGGGTGATCCGCATCGAGCTGACCGACAGCGGCCGGACCACGCTGCGCCAGTTGCGCAGCGCGCGCCGTGCGGCCGCGGAGGACATCCTCGCTCCGCTGAGCACCGATCAGCGCGAGGTGCTCGGCGGGCTGCTGTCCGCCCTGGTCGACGGCGGCCCTGAGCCGGGGCGCTGTTAGTACGGCATCCTGACCGCGCCCTTGACCGACGGCAACCGCGAGGACGACTCGGGCGCCGGCGCCGGGTTGGCGTACGGCGCACCCAGGGGCTTGCGGCACGACCCCGGTCGTGCCGCAGAATCGCCGAGCGAGGCCGGCCGGATCCTGGGGAAGCGAGAGTCACGAAATGCGCGTGTTGATGTCGACGTACGGGGCGCGCGGGAGCGTCCAACCGATGGTGGGACTCGCGGTGCGGCTGCAGGAACTCGGCGCCGAGGTGCGGGTGTGCGCGCCTCCGGACGAGGAGTTCGCTGAGCTGTTCGCCGAGGTCGGAGTGCCGCTGGTGCCGACCGGTCGGCCGGTGCGCCCGATGGTGGCCACGGTGGCGCCGGGATCGGCGGAGGGACTGGCGCAGCGTGCGGCCGAGTTGATGACCGCTCAGTTCGACACTGTCGCCGAGGCGGCCGAGGGCTGTGACGCGCTGGTGGCGACGGGCCCCTTGCCGGTCACGGCCGGCGCGCGGTCGGTGGCCGAGAAACTGGGCATCCGCTACGTGCACGTGAGCCACCAGCCGGTCGTCCTGCCGTCGCCGTACCGCCGGCCGCCCGCGCGGCGGGGGCAGCCGTTGCCATCGGACGCGACCGACAACCGGGCGCTGTGGGACCTGGACGCCCGGATCGCGAACACGATGTTCGGCGAGATGCTCAACACCCGGCGGGCGTCGTTCGGCCTGCCGCCGGTGGACAACGTCCGCGACTACGCCTTCACCGACCGCCCTTGGCTGGCCACGGATCCGGTCCTGGACCCGTGGCGGCCGACGAACCTCGACGTCGTCCAGACCGGCGCGTGGATCCAGGCCGACGAACGCCCGCTCCCGCCCGAGTTGGTGGCGTTCCTGGACGCCGGTACACCACCGGTGTACGTGGGCTTCGGCAGCATGCCGAGCGCCCCGGAGGACTTCGCCCGGGTGGCCATCGAGGCGATCCGCGCACAGGGCCGCCGCGCACTCGTCTCCCGCGGCTGGGCAGAGCTGGCCCTGGTCGACGACCAGGACGACTGCTTCGCCGTCGGCGAGGTCAACCAGCAGGCACTGTTCCACCGGATGGCTGCCGTCGTGCACCACGGCAGCGCGGGCACGACGACGACCGCCACCCTGGCCGGGGCGCCTCACGTGGTGGTCCCTCAGGGGGCGGACCAGCCGTACTGGGCCGGCCGGGTGGCCGACCTGGGCATCGGCACGGCCCACGACGCTTCGGCCCCGACCACCGAGTCCCTGTCGGCCGCGCTCAGGACGGCCCTGGCCCCCGAGACCCGCGCGCGGGCGACCGCCGTGGCCGGCACGATCCGCACCGACGGGGCGACGGTGGCCGCGAAGCTGCTGCTCGACGCGTAGCACCGGCGGGCCGGTGAGCCGGTGGAATGGCGCGTACGGCCGGAGCCCGGCCCGCTTTCCTCGGGGGCCGGGCTCCGGTGCTCTGCGCGTCAGCGGACGCTGGTGAACGACTTCCAGCCGGTGCCGATGCCGTTCTAGCGGTAGAGGTCGCCGGTCTTGGTGCGGCCGAGGATGTCGTCCTTGCCCTGGCCGGAGATCCGCCGCGTGTACGAAGGGTTTTACCGCGCGGACGTATGCGGCGCACTGCGGAGTCGTCGCCCAGACGTCTTGTCCAAGGACTCGCTTCAAGAGTCCAAACCGTCCTCTTGCGTACCACCGGCCTCAACGGCGATGGTCCTTGGCGAGGTTCACGTACCGGCCGCGCACCGTCAGCTCTCGTGGAGGCTCCATGAACGACGCAGCAAGGCAGAACGACGGCACCGAGGAACACAGCGAAGGGCGCAGCGAGGAAAGCGGCAACGGCGGCTCCATGAGCCGCCGTTCTGTTTTGTGGTCCACGGCGGGTGTCGCCGGGGCGGGGCTCGGGCTCGGGGCTCTCGGTGGTACCGGCACCGCTGCCGCGGACTCCTCGGCCGACTCCGGAGCGGACATGGCCCCGCCCGAGCGCCAGGGCCGCACCATGGCGGGCGTTCCGTTCGAACGGCGCAGCACCGTCCGGGTCGGGATCGTCGGCCTCGGCAACCGCGGTGGCTCGATGATCGACCTTTTTCTCGTCCTCCCCGGCGTCCGGGTCGTCGCCGTCTGCGACCCGGTGAAGGCCAAGGCCGAGGCCGCCGCCGCCAAGGTGGTGAAGGCCGGTCAGCCGGCCCCCGCCGTGTACACCAACGGCGAGGACGACTACGAGAATCTCTGCGCACGCGGTGACATCGATTTCGTGTACGTCGCCACGCCCTGGGAGCTCCACTTCGCGATGGCCAGGACGGCGATGCTGAACGGCAAGCACGTCGGCGTGGAGTGTCCGATCGCGATGCGCCTGGACGAGCTGTGGGCGCTGGTGGATCTCTCCGAGCGCACCAGACGCCACTGCATGCAGCTGGAGAACTGCTGTTACGGCAGGAACGAGATGCGGGTCCTGCGGATGGCGCACGCCGGTAAGTTCGGCGAACTCCTCCATGGCGCGGGCGCGTACAACCACGATCTGCGGGAGCTGATGTTCTCGCCGACGTACTACGAGGGTCCGTGGCGACGGCTGTGGCACACGCGGCTGCGCGGCGATCTGTACCCCAACCACGGCTTCGGTCCGGTCGCCAACTACATGGACGTCAACCGCGGCGACCGCGTGGTGAGCATCAGCAGTTTCGGCACCCCGGCGCTCGGCCTCGCAGAGTACCGCGCGGCGCACATGCCGCCGGGCGACCCGAGCTGGAAGGAGACGTACATCGAGAGCGACCGCACGATCAGCATGGTGCGGACGGCCAAGGGGCGGGTGATCCGCCTGGAGCACGATGTGTCGACACCACACCCGTACAGCCGGATCAACAGCCTCGGCGGAACCAAGGGTGTGTTCGAGGACTACCCGGGCCGCATCTATATAGAGCCGGACCACAAGGGCCATCAGTGGGGCGACTTCGCTCAGTACACCGAATGGGACCACTGGCTGTGGAAGGAGCACGCCAACCCGCCCGGTGGGCACGGCGGCATGGACTACATCATGGTGTTCCGGCTGATGCAGTGCATGCGGCTGGGGCTCGTCCCCGACTTCGACGTCTACGACGCCGCGACCTGGACGGCTCCGGTGCCGCTGAGCAATCTTTCGGTGAAGGCGAAGGGCGCTCCGCAGGAGATCCCGGACTTCACCAGGGGTGAGTGGAGGAAGGCCCGGTCCGGTATGGACTCGGAGAAGCCCAGGGAGTGAACCGTGAGCGGGGCGGGGCCCGACCGACCGTACCGGGCCCCGCGCGCCGACGTACTGGATGTCGCTCCAGGCCCGTCCCACGATGCGGGCCTGTACGCGGCGCCGCACCGGCCAGAAAATCGTTTGCGGCGACCGCCGTCGAAGAGCGAACCTTGCGTATCCGGGCCTCTCTTCCGAACGATCTGGGATGCCATGCAGATTCGCGATCTTCCGTATCTCGATCCCGGTGTACCGGACGTCCGGTCGGGACTCAGGTTCCTGCTCTGGCTCGGACGTCGGCAGCTGGGAGGCCAAATCGCCTCACTGGCCTGGGGGGTGCTGCACTTCGCGTCCGTCATGGCCCTTCCGTACGGCGTCGGTTTCGCCGTGCAGGCCGTCGTGGAGCGTTCGGGCACCCGGCTGGCGCTGGCGGGCGGGCTGATCGCGCTGGCCACGGTCGGTATCGCGGTCGGCGACACGATGCTGCACCGTACGGCCGTGACCAACTGGATCACCACCGCCGCGCGGGTGCAGCAGCTGCTGGCCCGCAGGACGGCCGAGCTGGGCTCCGCGCTCACGCGGCGGGTCGCCGCCGGTGAGGTCGTCGCGGTCTCCACCGCGGACGTCGAGAAGATCGGCTGGTTCGTCGAGGCCGTCTCGCGGTTCCTCGCGGCCGCCCTCACGGTCGTGCTGGTCTGTGTGGCGCTGCTGGTCTACCAGCCGGCCCTCGGCGTCGTCATCGCGATCGGCGTCCCGGTGCTGGCGCTCGGCGTACTGCCGCTGCTGCCCCGGGCCACCCGCCTCGCGGACGTCCAGCGCGAGAAGGCGGGCAAGGCCACGGAGCTCGCCTCCGACACGGTCGCCGGCCTTCGGGTGCTGCGCGGCATCGGCGGCGAGGAGCTGTTCCTCACCCGCTACCGCCGCGCCTCGCAGGAGGTCCGCGAGGCGGCCGTGCGCAGCGCCCGTATGTGGTCACTGATCACCGCGGTGCAGGTGCTGCTGCCCGGTCTGCTGCTGATCGCCGTGGTCTGGTACGGCCTCGGACTGGTCGCCGACGGACGGATCTCGGTCGGTGAACTGGTCACCGTGTACAGCGCGGTGATGCTGCTGACGTATCCGCTACGGCACTTCGAGGAGATCGCGATGGCGTACTCCTTCTCGCGGCCCTCCGCGCGCCGCGCGGCACGCGTGCTGTCCCTGGAGCGCGCCTCCGGTGTCTCCGGCGGCTCCGGCGTCTCTGGTGGCTCCGGCAGCTCCAGGGCCGCGACGGCCACCGCACCCACCACGCCCACCACGCCCACCGGCGACCTGTACGACCCGGCCAGCGGGCTGCTCGCCCCGGCCGGGACGCTGACCGCCGTCGTCTGCGGCGACCCGGACGCGGCGGGGCGGCTGGGGGAACGGCTCGGGGGGCATCCGGCCGAGCCGGATGGCCTGCCGTCCGTGCTGCTCGGCGGTGTCGCCCTGGACGACCTGCCGCGCGAGGCCGCCCGGACAGCGGTGCTGGTACAGGACAAGGACCCGGTGCTGCTGTCGGGAAGTCTCACCGAGCTGCTCGACGTGCCCGCTTCCGGCGCGGTGTCGCCACAGGCGGCGCTGGCCGCGGCCGAGTGCGGCGACGTCCTCGACGCACTGGCGCAGGCCGGTCTCGACGGCGACCCGATGGGCGCGCCGATCACCGAGCGCGGCCGTTCGCTGTCGGGCGGCCAGCGCCAGCGCCTGGCGCTGGCCCGGTCGCTGGTGACCGACCCCGAGGTGTTGGTGCTCGACGAGCCGACCTCGGCCGTCGACTCGCACACGGAGGCACGGATCGCCGAGGGAGTGCGGGCGCTGCGTGCGGGACGTACGACCGTCGTCCTCACGTCCTCGCCGCTGCTGCTCGACCGGGCCGACCGGGTCGTGCTCGTCCACGACGGCGAGGTCACGGCCGTCGGCGTCCACCGCGAGCTCCTGCACAAGGAGCCCCGCTACCGGGCGGTCGTGACCCGCGAGACGGACGAGGAACAGCTCACCGCAGCCGACCGCGTCGATGAGCACATCGCCGACCAGATCGAGGAGACGGCATGATCGGCGTCGCGCCACCGGCATACGATCCGGCGGCCCCGAGGACGGCGACCACCCTGCCGGTGGGCACACCCGCGACCGTCCGGTCGTACGTACGCGAGCTGCTGCGGCGCCACCGCCGCGCGTTCGTGCTGCTCGTGGCCGTCAACACGGTGGCCGTCGTGGCGTCGATGGCCGGTCCGTGGCTGCTCGGCGATCTGGTGGAGAAGGCGGCGGACGGGGCGCGCGAGCTCCATCTGGAGCGCACGGCCGCACTGTTCGCGGTGGCGCTGGTCGTCCAGGCGGTGTTCGTACGGCTGGTGCGGCTGCGCGGAGCGGTCCTCGGCGAGCGGATGCTGGCGGATCTGCGCGAGGACTTCCTCGTACGGTCCGTCGGGCTGCCCCCGGGGGTGCTGGAGCGGGCCGGTACGGGCGATCTGCTGTCCCGGATCACCACCGACATCGACCGGCTGGCGAACGCGATGCGCGAGGCGGTGCCGCAGCTGACGATCGGCGTGTTCTGGATCGTGCTGCTCGTGGGCGGGCTGACGGTGACCGCGCCGCCGCTGGTGCCAGCGGTGCTGGTGGCGGTGCCGGTGCTGGTGATCGGCTGCCGCTGGTACTTCAAGCGGGCGCCGTCGGCGTACCGTTCGGAGGCCGCCGGGTACGCGGCGGTGGCCGCCGTGCTCGCCGAGACCGTCGACGCGGGGCGGACCGTGGAGGCGCACCGGCTCGGGGCGCGCCGCGTGGCGCTCTCCGACCGCCGGATCAAGGAGTGGACCGCCTGGGAGCGGTACACACTGTGGCTGCGGTCGGTGCTCTTCCCGGTCATCAACGTGACGCACGCGACCGTGCTCGGATCGGTGCTGATGATCGGCGGCGTGTTCGTGCTGCGGGGCTGGATCGGGATCGGGCAGCTGACCACGGGCGCGCTGATCGCGCAGATGATGGTCGACCCGGTCAACCTGATCCTGCGCTGGTACGACGAGCTCCAGGTCGCCCAGGTGTCGCTGGCGCGGCTGGTCGGCGTGCGGGAGATCGAGCCGGCCGCGGGTGACGGGCAGGTGCGGCCCGAGGGGCGCGCGGTCCGCGCGGACGAGGTGCACTTCGGGTACCGCGAGGGCGTCGACGTGCTCCACCGGGTGTCGATGGACGTGCCGCCCGGCACCCGGCTGGCACTGGTCGGACCGTCCGGCGCGGGCAAGTCCACGCTCGGCCGGCTGCTCGCGGGCATCTACGCCCCGCGGACCGGCCGGGTCACGCTGGGCTCGGCCGAGCTGTCCCGGATGCCCGCCGAGCGGGTGCGCGAGCATGTGGCGCTGGTCAACCAGGAGCACCACGTCTTCGTGGGCTCGCTGCGCGACAACCTGCTGCTGGCCCGGGCGGGCGCGGAGGACGCGGAGCTGTGGGCCGCTCTCGGCGCGGTGGACGCGGACGGGTGGGCGCGGGCGCTGGACGAGGGCCTCGACACCGAGGTCGGCTCGGGTGGGCTGACCCTGACACCGGCCCAGGCCCAGCAGATCGCCCTGGCCCGGCTGGTCCTCGCGGATCCGCACACCCTGGTCCTCGACGAGGCGACATCCCTGCTGGACCCGCGCGCGGCGCGGCATCTGGAGCGCTCCCTCGCCCGGGTCCTCGACGGCCGCACGGTCGTGGCGATCGCGCACCGGCTGCACACCGCGCACGACGCGGACGTGATCGCGGTCGTGGAGAACGGCCGGATCAGCGAGCTGGGGAGCCACGGGGAACTGGTGGCGGCGGACGGGGCGTACGCGGCGCTGTGGCGCTCGTGGCACGGGTAGCTCCACGGGCGTCGCGGCACGGGTGGCTTCACGGGCGTCGTGGCACGGGTGGCTCCACGGGCGTCGTGGCATGGGTAGCTTCACGGAGGTCTCTGACCCGGCGGGAGCCGTGGCACGGGTAGCTGCGCAGAGGATTCCCGCCCCGGCGGGAGCGCACGCCCGCTGTGTTGCTCGCGGCACTCGCGGCACCGGATAGTGCCACGGGGCCCGGCCGGGGCGTACACGCCGCCGTGGCCCTCGTGGCACAGCGCCCTGCCGCCGGGGCCTCGGCGGGGGCGAAGTCCCGGCGGCCCCGGGCCCCGCCCCAGCAGCCCGGGGCCCTGCCGGTCCTGCGACCCCGCCCTATATGACGTTCAGCGCCGCGGCGCCGCCCACTCCCCCGAGCAGCATGAACGCCGGCATCAGCACCTTCAGCTCCACCCAGCTGCCCGCCCTGAAGCGCATCCCCTTCGGCGGACCGACCGGGTACCAGCGCTTGCCGCCGAGCGGGATCGGCCAGAGGATCGGGCAGCCCGAGACGGTGAGCGCGTCGCCGATGTCGTGGACGAGCGCGCCCAGCACGATCGGCAGGCCGAGCCACAGGTACTCCTGGCCGGGGCCGCTGAACAGCCAGTCCGCACCGCCGCCCGGCTTGTCCAGAACGCCCGCGAGGATCCACGCGCTGGTCGCGCCGAGCAGCCAGACCAGCACATCGCTGGAGACCCGCGCGGCCCGCCACAGCAGCCCTTCCACCGCCAGCACCAGGTGCACGAAGAGGATGAACAGGACCGCCCAGCGGCCCCCGGTCACCGCCAGCACCGAGGCGCCCGCGCCGATCAGCACGGCCCACAGCCACGTGTGCGTAAGGGTGCGGTGGCCTCCGGTCCTGCGCTTGTCGCCCTGCTTCTTCGTCGCCTTGTAGACCGCGTACGAGAGCTTGTCGACCACCTCGCACAGGCCCCGCGACACCGGCCCGAACGCCCGCGAGATCGTCGCCGCCTTGTGGTCGAGGTCCGGCGCGAGCGCCGCGCCCGCGCAGATCAGCGCCCCGACGACGAGGACGGGCCAGGGCATCGGATGGCCCGCGGCAGCCGTCGCCGCGCCCACCCCCAGCCAGGCCGCCGCCCCGGACAGGGAGTGCGCCGGTCCCATCATGGTCGTTCCCGCCCCATTTGTATGCCAGTTGTGTGCCAGAAGTCTTCTGGTGAAGCCCAGTTGACGGGACAGCGTATCGGGAGCGATCTTCGCAGCGGTGGCCGGTTCCCTCATCCGGCCCGATGCCAGGCAAGATGGGGGCGTGACCCTTATCGATCAGCTGCCGCCGGACGCCGACCCCGATGCCCTCTTCGAGGCCTTTTCCACCTGGGCCGAGGACCGGGGCATCACGCTCTATCCGGCTCAGGAGGAGGCCCTGATCGAGGTCGTCTCCGGGGCCAACGTGATCCTTTCCACCCCCACCGGCTCCGGCAAGAGCCTGGTCGCGGCGGGTGCGCACTTCGCGGCGCTGGCCCGTGACGAGGTCACCTTCTACACCGCGCCGATCAAGGCACTCGTCTCGGAGAAGTTCTTCGACCTGTGCAAGCTCTTCGGCACCGAGAACGTCGGCATGCTCACGGGCGACGCCTCCGTGAACGCCGACGCCCCCGTGATCTGCTGCACCGCCGAGGTGCTGGCCTCCATCGCGCTGCGCGACGGCAGGCACGCCGACATCGGCCAGGTCGTGATGGACGAGTTCCACTTCTACGCCGAGCCGGACCGGGGCTGGGCCTGGCAGATCCCCCTCCTCGAACTCCCCCAGGCCCAGTTCGTGCTGATGTCGGCGACGCTCGGCGACGTCTCGATGTTCGAGAAGGACCTGACCCGCCGCACCGGCCGGGACACCGCCGTCGTGCGCTCCGCGACCCGCCCGGTCCCGCTCTCGTACGAGTACGTCACGACGCCCATCACCGAGACGCTGACCGAGCTCCTGGAGACCAGGCAGGCGCCCGTCTACATCGTGCACTTCACGCAGGCCCAGGCCGTCGAGCGGGCGCAGTCGCTGATGAGCATCAACATGTGCTCGCGTGAGGAGAAGGACCAGATCGCCGAGCTGATCGGCAATTTCCGGTTCACCACCAAGTTCGGCCGCAATCTGTCCCGGTACGTACGGCACGGGATCGGCGTGCACCACGCGGGCATGCTGCCCAAGTACCGGCGCCTCGTCGAGAAGCTCGCCCAGGCCGGTCTGCTGAAGGTCATCTGCGGTACGGACACGCTCGGCGTCGGCGTCAACGTCCCCATCCGCACCGTGCTGTTCACGGCGCTCACCAAGTACGACGGCAGCCGTGTCCGTACGCTCCGCTCCCGCGAGTTCCACCAGATCGCCGGCCGCGCCGGGCGGGCCGGATTCGACACCGCCGGATTCGTCGTCGCGCAGGCGCCCGAGCACGTCATCGAGAACGAGAAGGCACTGGCCAAGGCCGGCGACGACCCGAAGAAGAAGCGCAAGGTGGTCCGCAAGAAGGCCCCCGAGGGCTTCGTCGCGTGGTCCCAGAACTCCTTCGAGAAGCTCATCGGCTCCGATCCCGAGCCGCTGACCTCACGCTTCAAGGTCACCCACGCCATGCTGCTGTCGGTGATCGCCCGCCCCGGCAACGCCTTCGACGCCATGCGCAAGCTGCTGGAGGACAACCACGAGCCGCGCAGGCAGCAGCTCAGGCACATCCGCCGGGCCATCGCGATCTACCGCTCCCTCCTCGACGGCGGCATCGTCGAGCGCCTGGACTCCCCCGACGCCCAGGGCCGCATCGTCCGGCTGACCGTCGACTTCCAGCAGGACTTCGCCCTGAACCAGGCGCTGTCCACGTTCGCGCTCGCGGCCTTCGACCTGCTGGACCCCGAGTCGCCGTCGTACGCCCTCGACATGGTCTCCGTGGTCGAGTCGACGCTGGACGACCCGCGCCAGATCCTCGCCGCCCAGCAGAACAAGGCGCGCGGCGAGGCGGTCGGCGCCATGAAGGCCGACGGCATCGAGTACGAGGAGCGGATGGAGCGGCTCCAGGACATCTCGTACCCGAAGCCGCTGGAAGAGCTGCTGTGGCACGCGTACAACCTCTACCGGAAGTCGCACCCCTGGGTCGGCGACCACCCGGTCTCGCCGAAGTCCGTCATCCGTGACATGTACGAACGGGCGCTCTCCTTCACGGAGTTCACGTCCTTCTACGAGCTCGCACGCACCGAGGGCATCGTGCTGCGCTATCTCGCGAGCGCGTACAAGGCCCTGGACCACACCATCCCGGACGATCTCAAGACCGAGGACCTCGAAGACCTGATCGCCTGGCTGGGCGAGATGGTCCGGCAGGTCGACTCCAGCCTGCTGGACGAGTGGGAGCAGCTGGCCAACCCCGACGTGGAGACCGCGGAGGAGGCCCAGGAGAAGGCCGACCAGGTCAGGCCGGTCACGGCGAACGCCCGTGCTTTCCGGGTCCTCGTGCGCAACGCCATGTTCCGTCGCGTGGAGCTGGCGGCGCTGGACCAGGTGGCCGAGCTGGGCGACCTGGACGCCGAGTCGGGCTGGGACGAGGACGCCTGGGGCGAGGCGATGGACGCGTACTGGGACGAGTACGACGACCTGGGCACCGGCCCCGACGCGCGCGGCCCGAAGCTGCTGTCCATCGAGGAGGATCCCGGCCACGGCCTGTGGCGGGTCCGGCAGACCTTCGCCGACCCGAACGGCGATCATGACTGGGGCATCAGCGCGGAGGTCGATCTGGCGGCCTCCGACGAGGAGGGCCGGGCCGTGGTCCGGGTCACCTCCGTCGGCCAGCTGTGAACGTCGGCCAGCTCTGAAAGGATCGTGTCCATGACCAATCCCGCCGAGAGACTCGTCGATCTGCTCGACCTGGAGCAGATCGAGGTCAACATCTTCCGCGGGCTCAGCCCGAACGAGTCCCTCCAGCGGGTCTTCGGCGGCCAGGTCGCCGGCCAGGCCCTGGTCGCGGCGGGCCGGACCACCGACGGCGCACGCCCGGTCCACTCGCTGCACGCGTACTTCCTGCGACCCGGCCGCCCCGGTGTGCCGATCGTCTACCAGGTCGAACGGGTCAGGGACGGCCGCTCCTTCACCACCCGCCGGGTCACCGCGGTCCAGCAGGGCCGCACGATCTTCAACCTCACCGCCTCCTTCCACCGGCCGGAGGAGGCGGGCTTCGAGCACCAGCTCCCGCCGCGGCACCTCCCGGACCCCGAGACGCTGCCGAGGGTCGTGGACGAGATCCGCGAGCACCTGGGAACGCTGCCGGAGTCGCTGGAGCGGATGGCCCGCCGTCAGCCGTTCGACATCCGGTACGTCGACCGGCTGCGCTGGACTCCCGAGGACGTCAAGGGCGCGGAGCCGCGCAGCGCGGTGTGGATGCGCGCGGTGGGGCCGCTGGGCGACGACCCGCTGGTGCACACCTGCGCGCTGACGTACGCCTCCGACATGACGTTGCTGGACGCGGTCCGCATCCCGGTGGAGCCGCTGTGGGGGCCGCGCGGCTTCGACATGGCGTCGCTGGACCACGCGATGTGGTTCCACCGGCCCTTCCGTACCGACGAATGGTTTCTCTACGACCAGGAGTCCCCGATCGCGACGGGCGGGCGCGGGCTCGCGCGCGGGCGGATCTACGACCGCGAGGGACGGCTGCTGGTGTCGGTGGTGCAGGAGGGGTTGTTCCGCCCGATCGCCACCTGACCACCGCTGCTCGCCACCTGACCACCGCTGCTCGCCACCTGACCACCGCTGCTCGCCACCTGATCACCGCCTGATCACCGCCTGATCACCGACCGATCGCCGCTCGGTGACCGCGATCGGTGACAATGAGCGGCGAGACCGTCCACCGAGGAGACCCGATGACTCTGTACGACATCCCGCTGCGCACCCTCACCGGCGAGCCCACGTCCCTCGCGGCCTACGCGAACCAGACGATCCTGCTGGTCAACGTGGCCTCGAAGTGTGGTCTGACCCCGCAGTACGAGGGGCTCGAGCGGCTGCAGAAGCAGTACGCGGACCGCGGCTTCACCGTGCTGGGCGTGCCGTGCAACCAGTTCGCCGGGCAGGAGCCGGGCAGCGCGGACGAGATCCAGACGTTCTGCTCGACGACGTACGGTGTGACCTTCCCGCTGCTGGAGAAGGTGGACGTGAACGGCGAGGGCCGTCACCCGCTCTTCGCCGAGCTGACGAAGACCGCCGACGCGGACGGCGAGGCGGGCGACGTGCAGTGGAACTTCGAGAAGTTCCTGATCTCCCCGCAGGGCGAGGTCACCCGCTTCCGCCCGCGTACGGAGCCCGATGCGCCGGAGGTCACCGCGGCGATCGAGGCGCACCTGGCCTCCTGACCGCCGTGGACGGGGCCGGGCTCCGGCGGCGTCACCTCTTGACCCGGCCCCTGACCGCGAGCACCGCGAGACCGAGCAGCACGGGCTCGGTGATGCGGGAGATCATCTCGATGTAGGCGCCGGCCGTCGTCAGGTCCTGCCCGCTGGAGCGGAACACGACGGAGTTGAGGGTGACCGTGACCGCCTTGTCCAGGCGTTTGCCGGTGAAGCGGTCGCCGGTCGGGTTCTTCGGGTCGGGCTTGTCGATGACGGTCTTCCAGCGGCCGTCTGCGTACACACGTGTCACCTCCTGCTTGGTCGAGTCCTGCGGGATGCCGAAGCCCATCATGAGCATGACGGTGGCCATCATCGCGAGGAGCAGCCAGGCCAGCGCCCTGGAGGCGCGCAGTCCGTATCCGGAGAGCAGCCAGTACGCCTGGAGCAGCCAGCGTTCCGCCTGGCGCGGGCGATGGCTGTGGCGGCGCATCTCCATCTCGCCGTAGTAGAAGTCGGCCGCTCCCGGCTCGTCCTTGGCGTCCTCCCGCGCCTTGCGCAGCTGCCGGTAGACGATCGTCAGGGTGGCGAGACCGGGCACCTCGTGCGGGCTCGCGGGCGGATCTCCCCAGCCGCGGCGCAGCGCCCTCGGACGGGTCGGCAGCGCCCGCCACTGCCGCTCCTCTTCGAGGACCTGCCGCTGGGTCCACGAGTACGGGATGCCCCACCGCCATATTCGGTGCGGGGGCGGGCTGTTGAAGGTCCAGCGGCCTTCGAGCCGGAGCTGGTCGAGGTGGAAGGCACCGGCGAAGCGACAGGTCGTCAGGTCGACGTCCGCCAGGGTGAGCATGGCGCAGTCCACGCCCCGCAGTGACGCGACGCTCACCCCGGGGGACTGTGCGGGGTGGGCGGTCACGGCGACGGGCTGCACGAGGACGGCGTCGGTGAGGTCGAGCGTGGCGCCGCGCAGCCGCAGCGTCGCGGTCGACTCCCAGCGGGTGCGTTCGCAGATGACGCGGGCGGCTGCGGCCTCGATGGTGACCGGCTCGGTGAATCCGGCGTGGGACAGGTCCACGGTGCCGTCGCAGGTGAAGCTGCCCAGCGAGTGCGTGGCGCGGAACGAGGCGCGGGCGAAGTCCGCCTTCCCCGCGAAGCGGGCCTCGGCGAACCCGGCGGTTCCGCCGAAGACCGCGTCGCCGAATCCGGCCTCCGCCTCGAAGGTGGTGAACGCGAACCACGCGTTCTCGTCGAACGTGGCCCAGTTGAAATAGGCGCTCTGCGCGAAGGACGCCCGGCTGAACATGGCCCTCTTGGCGAATGCGGCCCCGTGGAACGTGAGGCTGTCACCGAACGAGGCGCCGTCGAAGTCGGCGTCCTGCTCGAAGCGGGCCTGGATGAAGTCCGCGGGCCGCGCGAACTCGGCCCCTTTGAAGGCGACGTCCTGCGTGAACGTCGCCCCGCGAAAATGGGCCTCGCCTGCCACGGCGGCTCTCTCGAAGCTCGCCTTTCCGGTGAACGTCGCCTCGTCGAACCGGGCCGTGCCGATACGTATCCGACCCTCGGCCGGGTCCAGCAGCGCGGCGAGGAGCCGCTCCAGCAGGTCCGCGTCGATCACCGTGCCCCGGAGATCGATGTCGTCCCCGGGGCGCAGCGAGCCCATGTACGCGTCCTGCTGCGGGCGTTCGAGATGGGCGAGGCAGGAGGCCCGTCCGGCCGCTCGAACGCCCCGGCAGTCTCCGCAGTGTGCCCAGTCGGGCGGGGTGGTCGCATTCACCGACTGATCATCCACGCTGAAGCCCGGCGCGTGCCGGGCTTCAGCGCGAACTCAGGCGCTTCGGCGCGGAGTCAGGGGCTCCGGCGCGGACTCAGGCGCTTCGGCGCTGACTCAGGGGCTCCGGCGCGGACTCAGGCGCTTCGGCGCTGACTCAGGGGCTCCGGCGCGGAGTCAGCGGATCGGCATGCCCGAGAGCGTGCGCGCGATCACCAGTCGCTGGATCTCGCTGGTCCCCTCGAAGATCGTGTAGATCGCGCTGTCCCGGTGCATGCGCTCGACCGGGTACTCGCGGGTGAAGCCGTTGCCGCCGAGGATCTGGACGGCCTGGGCGGTGACCTTCTTGGCGACCTCACTGGCGTACAGCTTGGACATCGAGCCCTCGGCCGAGGTGAACGGCTTGCCGGTCACCGCCATCCACGAGGCGCGCCACACCAGCAGCCGGGCCGCGTCGATCTGCGTACGCATGTCGGCGAGCTGGAAGGCGACGCCCTGGTTGTCGATGATCGGGCGGCCGAACTGCTCGCGGGTCTTCGCGTAGTCGAGCGCGACCTCGTACGCGGCGCGGGCGGTGCCGACCGCCATGGCACCGACGGCGGGCCGGGAGGCCTCGAAGGTCGCCATGGCGGCGTTCTTGACCCTCCCCCAGCCTTCGGCCGGGGGGACCCCCACGCCGCCGCCCGCCTTCGCGCGCTCGCGGGCGCGGGCGAGGCGCTCGTCGAGCTTCTCCTTGCCGCCGAGCAGGCAGTGTCCGGGGACGCGTACGTTCTCGAGGACGACCTCGGCGGTGTGCGAGGCGCGGATGCCGTGCTTCTTGAACTTCTGCCCCTGGGTCAGGCCGGGGGTGTTCGGCGGCACGATGAAGGAGGCGTGGCCCTTGCTGCCGAGCTCGGGGTCGACGACGGCGACGACGACGTGGACGTTGGCGATGCCGCCGTTGGTCGCCCAGGTCTTGGTGCCGTTCAGCACCCATTCGTCCTTGGCCTCGTCGTAGACGGCGCGGGTGCGCATCGAGCCGACGTCGGAGCCGGCGTCGGGCTCGGAGGAGCAGAAGGCGGCGACCTTGACGTCGTCGACGTCGCCGTACATCTGCGGGATCCAGGTGCCGATCTGCTCCTCGGTGCCGTTGGCGAGGACGCCGACGGCGGCGAGGCCGGTGCCGACGATGGAGAGGGCGATGCCGGCGTCCCCCCAGAAGAGCTCCTCCATCGCCATCGGGATGCCGAGGCCGGTGGGGTCGAAGAACTGCTGGGCGTAGAAGTCGAGGGAGTAGATACCGACCTTGGCGGCCTCCTGAATCACCGGCCAGGGGGTCTCCTCACGCTCGTCCCACTCGGCGGCGGCCGGGCGGATCACGTCCTTGGCGAAGCCGTGCAGCCAGTCACGGACCTGCTTCTGGTCGTCGTTGAGATCGAGCGTGAACTCGGTCATGTTCCCCTCCTGATGTGCGTCAACCACAAGTGTTACTAGCGGTAACCAAAGTCTGTTACCGGCAAGTAGTGGCTGTCAACCGGCAACGATGCGATCAGCGGGGAGGCCGGGCAGGGTGTTACGTTGCCCGGGCCTCACGGATATCGCACGGGCGGGGAGACACCATGGAGACCACGACTCACCAGACAGACCAGCAGCGGTCGGCCGATCAGCGGCGCCGCGAGCTGCTCGAGGCCGCGGACCGAGTGGTGCTCCGGGAGGGGCCGAAGGCCTCCATGAACGCGATCGCGGCGGAGGCCGGGATCACGAAGCCGATCCTCTACCGGCACTTCGGCGACAAGGGCGGGCTGTACCGGGCCCTCGCCAAGCGCCACACCGACGCGCTGCTGGACGCCCTGCGGACGGCGCTGGACGCGACGGCCGACCGGCGCGAGCGGGTCGAGCACACGCTGGACACGTATCTGGCCGCGATCGAGGCACGGCCGCAGGTCTACCGCTTCCTGATGCATCCGACCGAGGACCTCTCCTCCCACCAGGCCGAGCAGGGCTTCGACGTCGGCCGCCACTCCGCTCCGCTACTGCGCCGCCTCGGCGAGGAACTCGGCAAGGTCATCGCCGACCGGGTCGAGCTCGGGGACGGCGGGGAGGAGCTGGCCCGGATCTGGGGCCACGGCATCGTGGGCATGATGCACGCGGCGGGCGACTGGTGGCTGGGCGAGCGCCCGTGCTCGCGCGCCCAGCTGGTCACGAGCCTCACCGACCTGCTGTGGGGCAGCCTGGCGATCACCGCGGACCGCGAGGGGGGCCCGGGCTTCTAGGGCGGGCCCCGCCCGGGGCGCCTGCGGCGGGGTTCTGGCGCGGGCCCCGCCCGAGGGCGCCTGCAGCGGGCTTCTTTCCCCGCCCCACCCAGGGCGCCTGCAGCGGGCTTCTTTCCCCGCCCCACCCAGGGCGCCTGCAGCGGGCTTCGCCCCCCTCCCCGCCCCTTCCCGAGACTGGGGCTCCGCCCCAGCCCCCCCGGTACGGCCTTCGGCCGTGTCCTCAATCTCCCCCTACGCCCTGGCGGGCGTGGGGGGACCCCCAGACGGGCTTCCTGGGCGCCCCCACTCCGCCCGCCGTACCGCCCGTAGCGCGCGGGCGCGGCGCCAGCCCGTGACGTGGTCGAGGTAGACGCCGCCCGACAGGTGGTCGCACTCGTGCTGGAGGCAGCGCGCGAAGAACCCCGTGCCCTCCACCCGCACCGGCTCCCCCCGCGACGTGACCCCCTCCACCACAGCGCGGTCGAAGCGCGGCGTCCCCGCCTCCAGGCCCGGGAGCGACAGACAGCCCTCCGGGCCGCGTACGACGATCCCGTCGGCGGCGACGAGGCGGGGGTTGATCACATGGCCGAGGTGGCGGACGTCCTCGTCGTCGGGGCAGTCGTAGACGAAGACCTGCAGCGGGACGCCTATCTGGTTGGCCGCGAGGCCGACCCCCTGGGCCGCGTACATTGTCGCGTACATGTCCTCGATGAGGCGGGCGAGCGACGGACCGAAGTCCGTGACGGGCTCGCAGGGGGCGTGCAGGACGGGATCTCCGAGCAGGCTCATGGCCCGTACGAGTCCGGAACTGCCGGGGATGGGCCGGTTTCGCATGCGGGCAAGCGTACGGCGGTTCGGGCCCCAGGTCAGAGGTCGATAGGCTGAGCCCCGACCGACGCAAGGAGGATCAAGGACGATGGCAGGCAACTCGGAGCCGCTGTCGCCGCGGGCCAAGCTGGCCGTGACGGCAGGCAAGGCCGCAGCGGCGGTGTCGCGCGCCGCGGGACGCGGCAGCGGATCGGTGATCGGCGGCCGGGTGGCGCTCAAACTCGACCCGGATCTGCTGAGCCGGCTGGCACAGCATCTCGACGTCATTCTGGTGTCGGCGACGAACGGCAAGACCACCACGACCCGGCTCATCGCCGAGGCCCTGCGCGCCAGCGGCCCGGTCGTCTCGAACGCCCTGGGCGCGAACATGCCCGCGGGCATCACCTCCGCCCTGGCCGGCGGCTCGGACGCCAAGTTCGGCGTGATCGAGGTGGACGAGAAGTACCTCGCCGGTGTGGCCCGCGACACCACGCCCAAGGCGATCGCGCTGCTCAACCTCTCCCGCGACCAGCTCGACCGCGCGGCCGAGACCCGGATGCTCGCCGAGAAGTGGCGCGAGGGCCTCGCCGGTACGAAGGCCGTGGTCATCGCGAACGCCGACGACCCGCTGATCGTCTGGGCCGCGTCCTCCTCCGCCAACGTGGTGTGGGTGGCCGCCGGGCAGGAGTGGAAGGACGACGCCTGGTCGTGCCCCGCCTGCGGCGGTGTGATGCAGCGCCCCGGCGACGACTGGTTCTGCGGCGACTGCGGCTTCCGCCGCCCCCAGGTGAGCTGGGCGCTGCACGGCGACCACGTCCTCGACCCGCACGGTTCGGCCTGGCCGATCCACCTCCAGCTGCCGGGCCGCGCCAACAAGGCGAACGCCGCCACCTCCGCCGCGGTCGCCGCGGTCTTCGGGGTGCCGCCGCAGGTCGCCCTGGAGCGCATGTACCAGGTGCAGGCCGTCGCCGGACGCTACGACGTCGTCTCGTTCCTCGGCCGCGACCTGCGGCTGCTGCTGGCGAAGAACCCGGCGGGCTGGCTGGAGACGTTCTCGCTCATCGACCCGCCGCCGACCCCGGTGATCCTCTCCGTCAACGCCCGCGGCGCGGACGGCACCGACACCTCCTGGCTCTGGGACGTCGACTACACGCGCCTCGCAGGCCACCCGATCTTCGTGATCGGCGACCGCAGGCTGGACCTGGCCGTGCGGCTGGAGGTCGCCGGTCTGGACTTCCGGGTCTGCGACACCGTGGACGAGGCCGTGCAGCTCGCCCCGCCCGGACGGATCGAGCTCATCGCCAACTACACGGCGTTCCAGGACGTACGCCGCCGCGTCGGCAACTGACCCAGAGGAGACGAGAGCATGAGTGACAGCAGCCTGCGGCTTGTCTGGGTCTACCCGGACCTGCTCAGCACGTACGGGGACCAGGGCAACGCCCTGGTCGTGGAGCGCCGGGCCCGCCAGCGCGGACTCGGCGTGACGCGCGTGGACGTCCGCAGCGACCAGCCGGTCCCGACCTCGGGCGACATCTATCTGATCGGCGGCGGTGAGGACCGGCCGCAGCGCCTCGCGGCCGAGCGGCTGCGCCGCGACGGCGGCCTCAGCCGGGCCGCGGAGAACGGCGCGATCATCTTCTCGGTCTGCGCCGGGTACCAGATCCTGGGGCACGAGTTCATCAACGACCTGGGCGAGCGCGAGCCCGGCCTCGGCCTGCTCGACGTGATCTCCACCCGTGGCGAGGGCGAGCGGTGCGTCGGTGACGTACTGGCCGATATCGACCCCCGGCTCGGCCTGCCGCAGCTGACGGGCTTCGAGAACCACCAGGGCATCACCCACCTCGGCCCGTCGGCCCGCCCGTTCGCCCGCACCGTGCTCGGCAAGGGCAACGGCACAAGCGACGGCACCGAGGGCGCGTACAACGAAACTGTCTTCGGTACGTACATGCACGGCCCCGTCATGGCCCGCAACCCGCAGATCGCGGACCTGCTGCTGAAGCTGGCCCTCGATGTCAACGCGCTGCCGCCGACGGACGACCGGTGGTACGAGGCGCTGCGGAACGAGCGCATCGCGGCCGCGACGCAGCCGGCCTGACGGTTCGTACGAAAATACGGAATCCATTGTGCGGACGTCCGGTTCGGTTCCCGCCACCCCCCGCCGGTAGGGTGGCGGGGATCCAACCGGACGACGTGGTCCGGGTGTCGGCCCACGTTGTAAAGGTATTCGGGCTATGCGTATTGGTGTCCTCACCTCCGGCGGCGACTGCCCCGGTCTGAACGCCGTCATCCGCTCCGTCGTCCACCGCGCCGTCGTCGACCACGGCGACGAGGTCATCGGCTTCCACGACGGCTGGAAGGGCCTCCTGGAGTGCGACTACCGCAAGCTCGACCTTGACTCGGTGGCCGGCATCCTCGCCCGCGGCGGCACGATCCTCGGCTCCTCCCGGGTGCAGCCCGCGCATCTCGTCGACGGCGTCGAGCGGGCGAAGGGACACGTCGCCGAGCTCGGCCTTGACGCGATCATCCCGATCGGCGGCGAGGGCACACTGAAGGCCGCCAACCTGCTCTCCCAGGCGGGCCTGCCGATCGTCGGCGTACCGAAGACCATCGACAACGACATCGCGTCGACCGACGTCACCTTCGGTTTCGACACCGCCGTCGGGGTCGCGACGGAGGCGCTGGACCGGCTGAAGACCACCGCCGAGTCGCACCAGCGGGTGCTGATCGTCGAGGTCATGGGCCGCCACACGGGCTGGATCGCGCTCCACTCGGGCATGGCGGCGGGCGCGCACGCCATCGTCGTACCCGAGCGCCCCTTCGACATCGACGAGCTGACCAGGCGGGTCGGCGCGCGCTTCGAGGCGGGCAAGCGGTTCGCGATCGTCGTGGTCGCGGAGGGCGCCAAGCCGCGCGAGGGGTCCATGGAGTTCGACGAGGGCGGCAAGGACATCTACGGCCACGAGCGCTTCGCCGGTGTCGCCCGCCAGCTCTCCATCGAGCTGGAGCAGCGGCTCGGCAAGGAGGCCCGCCCGGTGATCCTCGGTCATGTGCAGCGCGGCGGTACGCCGACCGCGTACGACCGGGTCCTCGCGACCCGCTTCGGCTGGCACGCGGTGGAGGCGGCGCACCGCGGCGAGTTCGGCATGCTGACGGCGCTGCGCGGCACGGACATCGTCATGGTGCCGCTGGCGCAGGCCGTCCAGACGCTGAAGACGGTGCCCGAGGAGCGCTACAACGAGGCCGAGACGGTCCTCTGATCCGGTTGCGTTCGTGACGAACCGCCCCCGGTCGCAGCCGCGACCGGGGGCGGTTCTAGTCTTGTCCGGACAACAAGCGCGAATCAGGACGCTCCAGGAGTGCAAAGATGGATCACAGCGAGCACGGCACGTCGATGGACCTGCCGCCGTTCACGCTGGGGCGGGGCCTGGAGCTCTCCGCCGACCCCTTTTTCCTGATCGGCTGCCTCGTCGCGCTCGGTCTGTACGGCTGGGGCGTCGTCCGGCTGCGCAGGCGCGGCGACGCCTGGCCGGTGGGCCGCACGGTCTTCTTCACCATCGGCGTGCTGAGCATCGCGCTGGTGATGTGCACCAAGCTGAACGACTACGGAATGGTCATGTTCAGCGTGCACATGGTGCAGCACATGGTGATCAGCATGCTCTCGCCGATCCTGCTGCTGCTCGGCGCTCCGGTGACGCTCGCGCTGCGCGCGCTGCCGGTCGCCGGACGGGGCCGCAAGGGCCCGCGCGAGCTGCTGCTGGCGCTGCTGCACAGCCGCTACATGAAGATCGTCACGCATCCCGCGTTCACGATCCCGATGTTCATCGCGAGCCTCTACGGGCTCTACTTCACGCCCCTCTTCGACTTCCTCATGGGGTCCAGGGCCGGGCACATCGGGATGATGGTGCACTTCCTCGCCGTCGGCCTGATCTTCTTCTGGCCGATCATGGGCGTGGACCCGGGCCCGCACCGGCCCGGCTATGTGATGCGGATGCTGGAGCTCTTCGCGGGCATGCCGTTCCACGCGTTCTTCGGGATCGCGCTGATGATGGCGAGCGAGCCGATGGTGAAGGCGTACGCGAACCCGCCGGCGTCCCTCGGGATCAGCGCGCTGTCCGACCAGAACGCGGCGGGTGGGATCGCCTGGGCGTTCAGCGAGATCCCGTCGGTCCTGGTGCTCATCGCACTGGTGTTCCAGTGGTATCGCTCCGAGCAGCGTCAGGCCGTCCGCTCCGACCGGGCCGCCGACCGGGACGGCGACAAGGAGCTGGAGGCGTACAACGCCTACCTGGCCTCGCTCCAGGCACGCGGACGGTAGCCCCCGGCGGTAGCGCGAAGGACCTACCCTGGGTCACGATGGCTCCACGGCCCACGCACCGGCCCGGAGGAGGACGCGCATGTCCGGTTCCACGAAGACCATGGGTGTGCTCACCATCACGGCTCTGGTGGTCGTGACGGGCTACACCGTGGCGCTCGGCAGCAACGGCTGGCTCTGGTTCGGCTGGATCGTGCTGGGGCTGGTGACACTCGGACTGATGACGTCGAAGTCGACGTGAGGACCCCGGCCGCCCTTTTCCTTTGAGGTTCGTCCGGTACGGATGAGCTCCATGACCCTTGCAGCCCCCCTGCGGGCGCGCCACGCGTACCCGTACGCCCACAAACTGGGATGATCCGGGCGAGACGCTGGGAAGGAAGTCATGAGCTCTACGTCCCGCAGGGTCGTCGTCGTCGGCGGCACATCCGGAATCGGCCGCGAGGTCGCCCGTCACTACGCGGGGCTCGGCCAAGAGGTCGTGGTCACCGGCCGCGACGCGGGACGGGCCGCCGCGGTGGCCGAGGGGATCGGCGGCCGCAGCAGCGGGATCGGCTTCGACCTCGCACGACCGCAGGAGATCGGGCCCGCGCTGTCGGGCCTCGACCGGGTGGACGACCTCGTCCTCACGGCCATCTCCCGGGACCACAACCCCCTCGCCGACTACGACTTCGACGCGGCGCTCCACCTCGTCACGCTCAAGCTCGTCGGCTACACCGAGGTGGTGCACTCCCTCGTCCCCCGCCTCGGCGACGAGAGCGCCGTCGTCATCTTCGGCGGCCAGGCCAAGGAGCGTCCCTATCCGGGTGCGGCGACCATCGCGACGGTGAACGCGGGCGTGACGGGTCTGGTGCGCGCGTTCGCGAGCGAGCTCGCTCCGGTACGGGTCAACGCGATCCACCCGGGGATCGTCGGTGACAGCCCGTTCTGGGCGGACCGGCCGGACGAGGTGATGGACGGCTTCCGCGCGACGACGCCGACCGGGCGGCTGGCGACGATGCGGGACGTGGTGGACGCCGTGGACTTCCTGCTGCGCAACCGTTCGGTCAACGGCGTCAACCTCAATGTCGACGGAGGGTGGGTGCTGCGATGAGCGCCACAACGGAAACCAACAGGGTGGCCGTCATCGGCACCGGCCGGATGGGCGGCGCCATGGCGGTCCGGCTGCGGGGTGCGGGCTTCGATGTGACCGCGTACAACCGTTCGCGCGAGAAGGCCGAGGCGGTGGCGGCCCGCTCGGGGGCGGCCGTCGCCGCGACGGCCCGCGAGGCGGCCGCGTCCGCCGATGTCGTACTCGTCTCGCTCGCCGGGGACGCGGCCGTCACCGCGGCCTACGGCGGGGACGACGGGCTGGCCGCCGGGCTGCGGCCGGGCAGCGTCGTGCTGGAGACGAGCACGATCGCCCCGGAGACGGTGGCCTTCCTGCGGTCCATGGCCGACGGGCAGGGTGCCGATCTGCTCGACGCACCCGTGTCGGGCAGCGTCTCCTTCGCCGAGGAGGGCAGGCTGACGGTCATGGCGGGCGGCTCCGGCGAGGCGCTGGAGCGCGCACGGCCGGTGCTCGACGCACTCGCCTCGCGGGTCTTCCACATGGGCGCCGGCGGTACGGGCGCGGCGATGAAGCTCGCCGTGAACTGTGTCCTGCACGCGCTCAACCAGGGTCTCTCCGAGGCGCTCGTGCTCGCCGAGCGGGCGGGCGTGCTGCGCGAGTCCGCCTATGAGGTCTTCGCGGAGAGCGCTGTCGCGGCGCCGTTCGTGCAGTACAAGCGCGAGGCCTTCCTGCACCCGGACGGCGCCCCCGCCGCCTTCACGGTCGGGCTCGCCGCCAAGGACCTGGATCTGATCCTGGACCTCGCCGACCGCGTCGGAGCACCGATGGGGCAGGCCGCCGCGAATCTGAACATCGCCCGGGCCGCGGCCGAAGCGGACATGGTCGACCGCGACCTGAGCGCCATCGCCGTGTTCCTCAGGGAGTGGGCGAACCGGACCGAGTGAGGAGGCGGCCGGGGCCGATCAGAGCTTCCCGCCGATTTCGCACGCCTGGCACGGCGGACGGCCGCAGGTACACTGCATGATCGCTTCCAGGACGTCGCGGTCGTGGTAGAGGCACTCGTCCTTGCAGGTGTGGCGCGGGATGAATCCGGCCGGGATCTCGCCGGGCCACGGCTCGTGGCCGTCGCGACAGCGGCCGAACCTGTCGGGGTCGGTGGCGTGCAGGTCGTGCATGCTCGACCGCGCCTCGTCCTCCAGCTCCCGCACCCGCTCCACCAGGGCCTTGAGCTCGGCGGCGAGGCCGACGTACCGGTCGGCGCCGGTCCGTACGTGGGCGGCCCGCAGCGCCATCGCCGCGTTGCCCAAGAACCGGCCGGCGTCCTGCAGGTCGGTCACGTGATGCATCTGAATGCCGTTCACGCCCCGGACCCATACGGCGTCCATGCTCACTGATCCACCTTCCGCCGTTCGCCTCGGTTTCCGGCGAAACAAAACAGTAATACCGTCGCATTCATACAATGAATACAATTACGGACATTAAGGCTTGCGGCGGCACCCCGTCCAGCAAAATCCGGGTGAATCGGCTCACAGGAGACAGTTCACATATTTCCCTCGGCCGTTATCCGGCGACCGTGTAGGAACGCGCGCCCGTCCCGGCCAGCCCGCCGCCGTCGACGATCAGGTACTCCGAACGGATGGGGCGCCGGTCGAACCAGCATTCAAGGATCTCCCGGACGCCGGCCGCATAGCGGGCCTGTGCGGACAGGGTCGACCCGGACACATGCGGCGTCATCGCCTCGTACGGCATCGTGCGCCAGGGATGGTCGGGCGGTGGCGGCTGCGGGTACCAGACGTCACCGGCGTAACCGGCCAGTTGGCCGCTGTTCAGCGCCCGCACCACGGCGTCCCGGTCGACGATGAGGGCGCGCGCGGTGTTCACGATGTACGAACCGCGCTTCATGGCCCCGATCAGCTCGTCGTCGAAGAGGTTCTGCGTCTGCGGATGCAGGGGTGTGTGGATCGACAGCACGTCGACCGCGGCGGCCAGGGACCGGGCATCGGGATGCCAGGTCAGCCCGAGCCCCTCCTCCACCTCCGGCGGCAGGCGGTGCACATCGCAGTAGTGCAGGGTGACGTCGAACGCCTTGAGGCGGCGCAGCACCGCCTGGCCGATCCGGCCCGAGCCGAGGACGCCCACATGCATGCCCTCGAGGTCGTAGGCGCGCGAGACACTGTCGGCGATGTTCCAGCCCCGCTTGGCGGTCACCCAGTCATGGGCCGGCATGTAGTTGTGCACCAGGGTGAGGATCTGCATGACCGCGTGCTCGGACACACTGATGCTGTTGCTGTACGTCACCTCCGCCACCGTCATGCCGTGGGCGATGGCGCTCGGCAGGTCCACGTGATCGGAGCCGATGCCCGCCGTGATCGCCAGTTTGAGCTGCGGGGCCCCGGCGATCCGTTCGGACGTCAGATAGGCGGGCCAGAACGGCTGCGAGATCACCACGTCGGCGTCGGGCAACTCCCGGTCCAGAACGGAGTCCGGCCCCTCCTTGTCCGAGGTGACGACATAGGTGTGGCCCCGATCCTCCAGGAACCGGCGCAGCCCGAGTTCTCCCGAGACACTGCCGAGCAGCTGCCCCGGAGTGAAATCGAGCCCCTCCGGGGTCGGTGCGGTCTGTCCCCCCGGATAGCCGGTGATGGTGGGAATCTCGTCGCGGGCGTAGGCGGGCGGATAACCGTCCACGGGGTCCGGATAGAGCACCGAAAGAATCTTGGCCATGGCAGTCCTCCAGCAATCTCCAGCATACGTCCCGGGGGCGTCCGGTGAAGCTTGACAAACACTTGACAAAGGACTGGAGCGGACGTCTCCTTGAAATGGAGCGTGATGCGGTGCGCTCATCAAGGCATGCCGTATACGCCGAGGTTGGCCAGCGTGCACCGGCACCCGGAGGCGGCTGATGGCAACCTATGAATATCTTTGCAGTCGCTGTGGCTCGTTCGATGTGAGGTTGGCGATCGGTACGGCGCCCACGGCTTATGACTGCCCCGCGTGCGCGGGCATCGCGAGACGCGTGTACTCCTCGCCCGGTCTCACCCGGACCCCGAGCGGCATCGCCTCCCTCCATGAACGGGAGGCACAGTCCCGGGAGGCCCCGGCAGTGGTAGGTGAAGTGCCCCCGCGCAGTACCGCGCCACGGCGCCCGCACCCCGCGCTCTCGCGGTTGCCGCGACCCTGAGTGCGATGGTCGACAGGACCAGAGAGCCTTAGGAGGTGCGTCCCCGTGGCAAACGTGGGACTGCTCTTCGTCGGTGCGGTGCTCTTCATCAACGGGCTGTTGCTCCTCGGGAAGGTCGATGCCCGGTCGGGAGCGGTGTTCAACCTGTTCATCGGAGCATTGCAGGTGCTGACGCCGACGTATCTCATCTTCACCGCCGATGGTGACCCCACCAAGATCCTGGCGGCATCCGGAATTTATTTGTTCGGCTTCACCTACCTGTACGTAGGTATCGGCCTGCTCGCCGGCCTCGACAGCACCGGCGTCGGCTATTACTCGCTCTTTGTGGCAATTGCGGCCCTGGGGTATTCGTTCGTCAGTTTCCGGCTCTTCAAGGACTACGCCTTCGGGGTCATCTGGCTCTACTGGGCGTTCCTGTGGCTCCTGTTCTTCCTGCTGCTCGGTCTCAAGATGGACAGCCTCACCATCTATACGGGCTGGGTCACCGCGATCCAGGGCTGGGTCACCGGCGTGATTCCCGCGGCGCTGCTGCTCTCCGGCTACTGGAAGCACACCACCGAGATCGCCATCGCACTGGCGGTCTTCGGCGTGGTGGTGTTCGCGGCCCTGTGGCCGCTCACCCGGAAGTCCCGGCAGCCTGCTCCAGCCGCCCCGGCGGCCGGAAGCGCGGGCGCACCCACGTGACCGGATCAGAAATAAGGAACTGCTATGCCCGAAATTCTCTTCAACGTGGACCACAGCAAGTCGATGCGTGACCAGGCTGTCCCCGGACACAACCGGTGGCACCCGGACGTCCCCACCGTCGCCATGGTGAAGCCCGGAGCCGAGTTCCGCATGGAGTGCCGTGACTGGACCGACTGCCAGGTCGGCAACAACGACTCCGCCAACGACGTACGAGACATCGACCTGACCATCCCTCACATGCTCAGCGGCCCGATAGGCGTGGAGGGGGCCGAGCCCGGCGACCTGCTCGTCGTGGACATACTCGACCTCGGCCCCGTTCCGCAGCAGACCGGGGACGCGGCGGGCCAGGGCTGGGGCTACACCGGCATCTTCGCCAAGGCCAACGGCGGCGGCTTCCTGACCGACTATTTCCCGGACGCCTACAAGGCGATCTGGGACTTCCACGGACAGCAGGCCGTCTCCCGGCACCTTCCGGGGATCCGGTTCACCGGAATCACCCATCCGGGGCTGTTCGGAACCGCCCCGTCCACCGAGATGCTCGCCCGGTGGAACGCCCGTGAGAAGGCGCTGATCGACACCGACCCGAACCGGGTCCCCCCGCTCGCCGTACCGCCGGACGCCACCAACGCGCTCGCCGGCATGGCCACCGGGGACCTCGCCAAGAAGATCGCCGCGGAAGGCGCACGTACGGTGCCGGCCCGCGAGAACGGAGGCAACCACGACATCAAGAACTTCACCCGGGGCTCGCGGGTGTTCTACCCCGTGCACGTCAAGGACGCCAAGCTCTCCGGTGGCGACCTGCACTTCAGCCAGGGTGACGGAGAGATCACTTTCTGCGGCGCCATCGAGATGGGCGGCTTCATCGACTTCCACGTCGACCTGATCAAGGGCGGCATGGAGACGTACGGCATCTCGACCAACCCCGTGTTCATTCCGGGCAATGTCGAGCCGAGGTACACGGAGTTCATGACGTTCATCGGGATCTCCGTCGACCACGACACGGACACGAACTACTACCTGGACGCGACACTGGCCTACCGCCGCGCCTGCCTCAACGCCGTCGAGTACTTCAAGAAGTTCGGCTACAGCGGTGAGCAGGCCTACCTGCTGCTCGGGTCTTCACCCATCGAGGGACGTATCAGCGGCATCGTCGACATCCCCAACGCCTGCTGCTCGCTGTACGTACCCACCGCCATGTTCGACTTCGACGTCCGCCCGAGCGCGGCCGGCCCGATGAAGGCCGACCGCGGCGAGTGCGCGCTGACCTCGGCCTGACCGGACAACAAGCCCTGGGCGCCCCTCATCGGGCCCCGGGGCTTGCCCGTGCCCGAGCGTGGCGTACTTCAGCGGGACAGCGCGGAGAGGGGCGGCCCGGACACATGCCGCAGCGAAGTGGTTACGGGCGGCGAGGCCCGCGCATACACTGACTCTCTCCGACCCACCCCATGACCTGGCAGAACGCTGCCCGGAGCCGAGCCGGAACCGTTGGGAGCGACCACGTGTTCTACTACGTCCTCAAATACGTCGTTCTGGGGCCACTGCTGCGGCTGCTGTTCCGGCCCCGGATCGAGGGGCTGGAGCACATTCCGGCGGACGGGGCGGCGATCGTCGCGGGGAATCATCTGTCGTTCTCCGACCACTTCCTGATGCCCGCGATCCTCAAGCGGCGCATCACCTTCCTCGCCAAGGCCGAGTACTTCACCGGTCCCGGGCTCAAGGGCCGGCTGACCGCCTCGTTCTTCCGCAGCGCCGGTCAGATCCCGGTGGACCGGTCCGGCAAGGACGCCGGGCAGGCCGCGATCCGCGAGGGGCTCGGGGTGCTGGAGAAGGGCGAGTTGCTCGGCATCTACCCCGAGGGCACGCGCTCGCACGACGGGCGGCTCTACAAGGGCAAGGTCGGGGTCGCGGTGATGGCCATCAAGGCGGGGGTGCCCGTGGTGCCGTGTGCGATGGTCGGCACGTTCGAGATCCAGCCGCCCGGTCAGGTCATTCCGAGCATCAGGCGCGTGACCATCCGCTTCGGGAAACCGCTGGACTTCTCGCGGTTCGCCGGCATGGAGAACGAGAAGGCGGTGCTGCGCGCCGCGACCGACGAGATCATGTACGAGATCCTCACGCTGTCCGGCCAGGAGTACGTGGACGAGTACGCCGCCAAGGTGAAGGCCGGGCACGCAGGGCAGCAGCCGCCCGGGAAGTTCCGGCGGCTGCGCCGCCACTGAGCGTGCGGGGCGCCCCCGGTCAGGTGGCGAGGACCTCGTCGAACAGACGGCGCAGGGAGAGCGCGTCCCGGGCGATCGCGGTGACCAGCACGGCGGGGCCGGCGAGCGGGGTGAGGACCGCCGTGTCGCCGAGTCGCCGCGGCTCGGCGGGCTTGTCCGTGAACTCCGGGTCCACCACGAGGAGTTGACCCACCGCACGGTGTCCGGCGAGCACCGCTCCGCCGTCCCAGCCGCCGGGCGCGCCGGGGCCGTACGCCAGTTCCTGGTCGAGCAGGGGGCGGCCGGCGCGGTGGACGGTGAGGCGGGTGGTGAGGGTGCCGGTGTCCTCGCCGGACCGCCCGAGGATCTGCTCCTCGCGCAGCACCAGCCGTGCGGTGGCGGCGAGTTCGACGCGGGTGTGCGTGCGCAGTTCGCTGCCGCGTGCGGTGATGAGCTGCTCGGGCAGCCAGCGCAGCTCGGCCTCCTCCCCCACCTTGAGCGTGATGTCGTAGGTGGCCTCGCCCGGGGTACGGCCGGGCAGGGCGACCGTCGCGGCGGCCGAGTCGACGTGCAGCCTGGCGCCGTCGCGTACGTCGGCCTCGATGGCGAGCCGGTCGCCGCCGAGCGGTGCGCTCATGGCGCCGACGACGGTGACCCGGGTGTACGGGCCCGCCGCCCGGGTACGGCGCAGGGCGAACGGCCCGGCGCTCTCCAGGACGGGCAGGGCGCCGTCGCGGGTGGCGGCGATGCGGGCGGTGGCCTGGACGCTCACGCGGCGGCGGTCCAGGCGGCGAGCTGTCCGCGGACCCAGTCGGCGACGGGGCCGACGCCGTCCGCGCCGGTGAGCGAGGTGAAGGCGACGGGGAGTTCGCCGCGCTGCTGCTTGGCGTCGCGGGCCATGCGCGCCAGGTCGGAGCCGACGTACGGGGCGAGGTCGGTCTTGTTGACGACGAGCAGGTCGGCGGTGGTGACGCCGGGGCCGCCCTTGCGGGGGATGTCGTCGCCGCCCGCCACGTCGATGACGAAGATCTGCGCGTCGACGAGGCCCTTGGAGAAGGTGGCGGTGAGGTTGTCGCCGCCGGACTCGACGAGGATCAGATCGAGCGGCCCGACCGTGTCCTCCAGGTCCTCGACGGCTTCGAGGTTGGCGGAGATGTCGTCGCGGATCGCGGTGTGCGGGCAGGCGCCGGTCTCGACGGCCTGGATGCGCTCGGGCGGCAGGACGGCGTTGCGCAGCAGGAACTCGGCGTCTTCTCGGGTGTAGATGTCGTTGGTGACGACGGCGATGGAGAGCGTGTCGCGCAGGGCGCGGCAGAGTGCGGCGACCGTCGCGGTCTTGCCGGATCCGACGGGGCCCCCGAGGCCGATGCGCAGCGCACGGCGGACGCCGTCGGGTCGTACGGCGTCGGCGCTGACGGCCGGGCCGGTGGTGTCGTGGCCGTGGTCGAGATGCATGGTGCGGCTCCTTGGGACTGACGAGGCGGATGGCTGACGAACCGGCTCGAACGGCTTGTGCAGCGGCGTGCGAGGCGGACGGGTGGACGGGTGGACGGGCGGCCTACGAGGCGAAGAGGCGTACGGACCAGGCCGCGTGCTGCTCCGCGGTGATGTCGAGCAGGGGGGCGGAGGCGGCGGGCAGGGCGTCGACACCGAGCTCGGCCGCCCGCAGGGCGGCGGCGACGGCGCGGTCCACGACCTGGTCCATGTCGGGCGCGAGGCGAGCGAGGACGGCGGTGGCTTCGAAGGGATCGAGACTGAGCAGGCGCACCGCGGCGGTGGCGGGCCCGCTCACCGTCTCGTACGCGGCGCAATGGGCGGCGTCCTGCGGGTCCAGGCCCGCGGCCCGGGCGGCCAGCCCGAGCACGACCGGCTGGTGCGCCCCCTTGGGCAACTGTCCTGCGAGCGCGTCCAGTTCGGGCGACGGCCAGGTGGCGCGGGCGGCCCGCATCAGCTGCCGACCGAGTTTGCGGCCGGTGCCGCGCAGGGCGGGCGAGGGGGTCCGCGCGTCGGCGGCCGCGTCCAGCAGGAGCGGGTCGAGCCCGAGCGCCGCGGCCGCGGCGAGGGCGGCGGCGGTCAGCCCCGTGGTGTGCAGCCGCCCGCGACAGAATCCGGCGAGCCCCGCGGCGTCCTGGATGCGCCCTGCGCGTACCGCCGCTTCCGCCCCGCCGGAGTGCGCGTGCCCTCCGGCGGGGAACCGGCCGTCGGCGAGGACGAGCAGCGCGGCACGCGCGCCCGGCCGTCGGCCCGGCGAACCGGTCAGCGCGTCGGGTGTCCTGTCCACCGTGGACGGGGCGGACCGTGTGGAGGTGTGGTCGTCCATGGTCAGAACAGGAAGTAGCGCTGGGCCATGGGCAGTTCCTCCGCCGGAGCTGGCTCCACGGGCTCCCCGTCGATGGTCACCGTGAACGTGTCGGCGTCGACCTCGACGCGCGGCATGGCGTCGTTCTCCCGCATGTCGGCCTTGGTGACACCGCGCGTGCTCCGGATCGGCGCGAACCGCTTGCCGAGTCCGAGCCGTTCGCCCAGTCCGCCCTCGATCGCCGCCGCGGTGGCGAAGTTGACGGAGTTGGCGGCGGGGGCCCGGCCGATGGCGCCGAACATGGGCCGGGGCAGCACGGGCTGCGGGGTCGGGATGGAGGCGTTGGCGTCGCCCATCTGCGCGTACGCGATCTGGCCGCCCTTGAGGACGAGCTGCGGCTTGACGCCGAAGAAGGCGGGGTCCCACAGCACCAGGTCGGCGAGCTTGCCCGTCTCGACCGAGCCGATCTCGTGGTCCATGCCCTGGGCGACGGCCGGGTTGATCGTGTACTTGGCGACGTAGCGCCGGGCCCGCAGGTTGTCGGCGCGGCCGTCACCCGGCAGCGCGCCCCGGCGCTCCTTCATGACGTGAGCGGTCTGCCAGGTCCGCAGGATCACTTCGCCGACCCGTCCCATGGCCTGGGAGTCCGAGGAGATGATGGAGATGGCGCCGAGGTCGTGCAGGACGTCCTCCGCGGCGATGGTGGACGGCCTGATCCTCGACTCGGCGAAGGCCAGGTCCTCCGGGACCGCGGGGTTGAGGTGATGGCAGACCATCAGCATGTCGAGATGCTCGTCGATGGTGTTGAGCGTGTGCGGGCGGGTCGGGTTGGTGGAGCTGGGCAGGACGTACGGCTCGGAGACCGCCGTGATGATGTCCGGCGCGTGCCCGCCGCCCGCACCCTCGGTGTGGTACGCGTGGATCGTGCGCCCGGCGATCGCCGCGAGCGTGTCACCGACGAACCCGGCCTCGTTCAACGTGTCCGTGTGGACGGCGAGCTGGGCTCCGGTCTCCTCGCAGACGCCGAGGCAGGCGTCGAGGACCGCCGGTGTGGCCCCCCAGTCCTCGTGGATCTTGAAGCCGATGGCGCCGCCGCCCAGCTGGGCGTGCATCGCCTCGCGCGACATGGTGTTGCCCTTGCCGAGCAGCCCGATGTTGATGGGGTAGTGCTCCAACGCCTCGAACATCCGGGCGAGGTGCCAGGAACCCGGGGTGATGGTCGTGGCCTTGGAGCCCTCGGCCGGGCCGGTGCCGCCGCCCACGAGCGTGGTGATGCCGGACGCCAGGGCCTCGTCGACGACGGTCGGCGAGATGAAGTGGACGTGGGCGTCGATGGCACCGGCGGTGACGATCTTCCCGTTGCCCGCGATGACCTCGGTCTCCGGGCCGATGACCAGCTCCGGGTGGACGCCGTCCATGGTGTCGGGGTTACCGGCCTTGCCGATACCGGTGATCCGGCCGTCACGGATGCCGATGTCGGCCTTGACCACGCCCCAGTGGTCGATGATCAGCGCGCCGGTGATGACCGTGTCCGGGGCGCCCTCGGCCCGGGTGGTCCGGGACTGGCCCATCGACTCCCGGATCACCTTGCCGCCGCCGAACACCGCCTCGTCGCCCGCGCGTCCGGGCCCGCCGGAGAGGTCCTCCTCGATCTCGACGAGCAGCGCGGTGTCCGCGAGCCGTACCCGGTCACCGGTCGTCGGCCCGAAGAGGTCGGCGTACGCGGCACGTGTGAGCTCAGGCATCTTCTTCTCCGCTCGCGTCGAGTTCTCCGCGCTCGTCGAGAGCGCCCCCGGTCTCTCCCCGCAGTCCCGGCACGACCCGAAGGCCCGCCAGCGGTACGAGTTCGACCTCGACCGGGATGCCGGGCTCGAAGCGCACGGCGGTGCCCGCGGCGATGTTCAGGCGCCGGCCCCTGGCAGCGGCGCGGTCGAAGTCGAGGCCCGGGTTGACCTCGGCGAAGTGGTAGTGCGAGCCGACCTGGACGGGCCGGTCCGCGGCGTTGAGCACGGTCACACGGATGACCTCGCGGCCCTCGTTCAGTCTGACCGGCTCGTCGGCGTACAGGATCTCTCCGGGAATCACGCGTCCGCCCCCGTCACACGATCGGGTCATGGACGGTGACGAGCTTCGTGCCGTCCGGGAAGGTCGCCTCCACCTGGACGTCGTGGAGCATCTCGGGGATTCCCGCCATGACGTCGTCCCGGGTGAGCACCTTACGGCCGGTGCGCATGAGCTCGGCGACGGTGCGTCCGTCGCGTGCGCCCTCCAGGATGTGCGAGGTGATGAGGGCGACCGCCTCGGGGTGGTTGAGCTTCACCCCGCGGGCCCTGCGCTTCTCCGCCACGTCGGCGGCGACATGGATCAGGAGCCTTTCCTGTTCATGCGGAGTCAGTTGCACGCTTCCACCTCACGTCGTCCAGCCCGGGTGATCACCAAGGCGCAGCCGGAACCTAGTTCAAGCCAACGCCGTCATAACGTGACTACGGGTATCCCGTTGCCATGGTTTGACGTTAGGGCGGAAGTTTTTCCGCCGCGTTAACTGATCTTTGGCAGATGCGTGGACATCGGCACGCCGCCACGTGAGGCCGGAGATCGTTCTACGCGCCGCGCCCGTCCGGGCCCGGAGCGCGATGCTCCGCCGCGATGCCGAAGCGGCCGCGTTCGCCGGGAGCGGACGGCGACGCCGTGCCGAGTCGCGAGACAGACGTGATCACGGGCTCCTCGGCCGGCTCCGCGGCCGACGCCAGACCTTCGAGTCTCTCCAGGTCAGCAGCGGAGACCAGGGCGACGAGCGGCTTCCCGTGGCGGGTGACGACCACGCGCTCCCCGCCGTACACCACGCGGTTGATCAGTTCGGCGAGCTCCGCCCTTGCTTGCGTCACCGGAATCTCATAGGCCATGCTCCCATCATAACGGCCTGTACGTCCTGTACATTTTTTACAGAGAGAGGTACGCCATGAACCGGCCTTCCGCCCGCTACGTCCTGCCCGAGTTCACCGAGCGCACGAGCACCGGCATCCGCTCCCTCGACCCGTACTCGAAGCTGCTGGAGGAGCGGATCATCTTCCTCGGCGCACCGGTCGACGACACCTCGGCCAACGACGTCATCGCGCAGTTCCTGCACCTCGAGTACGCCGCCCCCGACCAGGACATCAACCTCTACATCAACTCCCCCGGCGGACCCATCACCGCGATGTCCGCCATCTACGACACCATGCAGGTCGTCACCTGCGACGTGGCGACGACCTGCCTGGGCCAGGCCGCCTCCACCGCCGCCGTCCTGCTCGCGGCCGGCGCGCCCGGCAAACGCATGGCCCTGCCCGGCGCCCGTATCGTCGTCCAGCAGCCCGCACTGGACGAACCGATGCGGGGCATGCCGAGCGATCTGGACATCCAGGCACGGGAATTGCTGCGGCTGCGCGAGCAGATGGCCGCGATGCTGGTGCGCCACACCGGACGGAGCGCCGACCGCGTCGCCGCCGACATCGAGCGCGACACCGTCTTCGACGCCGGCGCGGCCAAGGAGTACGGCCTCGTGGACCACATCATCAAGAACCGCAAGACGTCAGCCGCTTCGCTCGGCGCGCGGTGAGCCCGCCGTGCTGCCGCCTGAACTGCCGCCACTGCCCGCACTGACGCGCGCCGAAAGTGAGCTCATCGACCGCTATCTCGACGTCGTCGACCTGCTGGGACGGATCAATCCGGCCCGGGGCACCCACACCTACGGAGCCCTGCGCGCCGCTCAGGCGCTGGCCGGACAGGCGGCGGCCCTGCGCGACGCGCTCGCACTGATGCACGCACGCGGCGAGAGCGAGCTGCACACGCCCACCCTGGCCCGCGCGCTGCGGGTGCTGGACGGGGAACGGCGCGCGGCCCGGATCACCGTTCCGCCCGAGTCGGCGAGTTGACGGCGAGGAACCTGAAGGGGCATCGGATGGCCGACTCGCGGTCCGGAGGCGTACGAGTGGGTGTCGCCCAACCGGAGTAGTCGCCCCTTCAACTTTAGTACCGGGCGAGTTGCGCCTCGCGATGAGGCATTCGGCGCAATCGACCGTTCCGTTGCTGGTACGAGGCTCGTTATGCAGCGGCTCATAGTCAGCCAAACGGCTCTGCCCACCCAAATGGATCAGTGGTGAGGAGACTCACAAAACGTCGTTTCGGCTCGGAAATCCGGCAGGTCGTGAGTCAAGATCCCTGGGACGACAAGCCCCCGCCACCGCGGCGGGGCGGTCCGGGCGGACGCCGAGTCCTGCCGCCGCACCGGATGACTGGTCGACAGGAGTGCTTCGGCAGGAGTGGAGGACCCGAGCAGTACGGTCCGGCAGCGCACCATCGCCGGTCCTTGGGGTGAAGCCGTTCACGCGGCCGGGCATCTTCGCAGGTCCGAACCCGACAGGTCATCCTTCACAGGCGGCTGACGAAGGGTTGCGCATGACTGCGCAGAAACATCTCCCGGCCGTGCTCTCTCGGACGGGCGCCGTCTCGGCTCTCACCATCGCCGCCGTCGGCGGCTCCCTGCTCCTGCCGGGCGGCACGTCCGAGGCCCACGCCGCCTCGGCCCACGCGACGAAGGCGCTCGACATCGCCGCGTCGAAGAGGGGAGCACCGTACAAGTACGGGGCGACAGGCCCCTCCCGCTTCGACTGCTCGGGGCTCACGCTCTACTCGTACAAGAAGGCCGGCAAGAGCCTGCCACGCACGGCACAGCAGCAGTACAACCGCACCCGGCACATCTCGGCGTCCGAGCGGAAGGCCGGTGACCTGGTGTTCTTCCACTCCGGCCAGTACGTGTACCACGTCGGCATCTACGCCGGTGAAAACAAGATCTGGCACTCCCCGAAGACCGGCTCCGTGGTGAAGCTGGACAAGATCTGGTCGCGGAGCGTCTGGTACGGCCGTGTGAACTGACCGGACCGACCCGATCGGCTCAGTGCGTGGCATGTTCCGCTCGGTTCGGGCTACTCGTCAACCATGCCTGACGACAAGGCCCGCTCCGAGCGGGACGAGACACCGGCGGAGCGCGCCGACCGCAACTTCGCCGAGCTCCTCCAGGAGCTGCGCGTGATCCAGACCGGCGTACAGATCCTGTTCGCCTTTCTGCTGACCCTCGCCTTCACCGCGGGGTTCCCCTCGCTGGACTCCTTCCAGCGCGGTACGTACGTCACGACACTGATGCTCGCGATGCTGTCCGCGGCGCTCTTCATGGCGCCGGCGGCGCTCCACCGGGGCCTGTTCCGCAGGGGCGCCAAGAAGGAGATCGTCTCGGTCTCCTCGCGGCTCGCCGCGATCGGCATGGGCGTGCTGGCTCTGGCGCTGACCGGTTCGGTGCTGCTCGTGGTCGATGTCGTGCACGGCACACCCGAGGGGATCATCGCCGCCGCCGCGACCCTGCTCACCTGCACCGGGTTGTGGGCCGTACTGCCCTGGGCCGTGGGGCGCAGGCCCGGCGTGCGGGACGAGCCACAGCCGGACTGAGGCCGGGTCGGCGGTTCAGTTCTGGACGGGAGCCGTCCACGGCAGGGCGATCCAGACGGTCTTGCCGCCCTCCGGTGTGGGGGTGACGGAGAGCCGGCCCCCGCATTCGGCGGTGAGCCAGCGGATGATCACCATGCCGCGCCCGTTGTCCTGCTGGACCGCCGCGGGGAGCCGCTGCGGCCAGCGCGGATGGCTGTCGGTGACGCCGATGCGCAGCTGTTCGTCGCGCTCGAGCCGTACGTCGACCGTGAAGGTCGGCGACTGGCCGAAGGTGTGCTGCACGGCGTTGGTGGCGAGTTCGGAGACGATCAGCCGGACGGTGTCGGCCGCTTCGGCCTCCCCGGGCAGCCCCCATTCGGTGAGTACGCCGGAGACGTATCTCCGCGCGGCCGAGACCGAGGCGGGATCGCTCGGCAGAGTGACGGATGATTCCTGGTGGTCTGCCATGGCGAGCTGTCCCTTTCCCACCGGGGCCGGATGACCTGAATGGCCTCGGATTGCGCTTCGCGCCAGAGTGCCACTGTTGGTGCCGTCGTTGGTGGCGATCCCCCAAGATATGCATATATCTGTCGCTCGAAGCGGTGAACTCTGCGACGCGAGACCCTATTTGGGCGCAGTATGGATGGCTGCCCCGAAGCTGGGCCGGAAGGAGGCGGCAGCCATGCGGCATGGTCCCGCGGTGCGTCGGCGCAAGCTCGGTGAGGAACTGCGCGGGCTGCGGGTCGACGTGGGCCTCACCAGCCGGGAGGCCGCGCGGCTCGTGGGATGGCACCAGTCGAAGGTGAGCCGGATCGAGACCGGTGCGAGCGGGGTGCGCCCCGACGATGTGGTCCGGCTGCTCGACGCGTACGGGGTGCGCGACCTCCGGCTGCGGGAGCTGCTGGAGGCCCTGGCGGGCTCGGCCGGCGGTGGGGGCACGGGCTGGTGGCACGCCTATCGCGGGGTGATCCCGCCCCAGTACCGGGACTTCATCAGCCTGGAGTCGCAGGCCTGTGCGGCGCGCACGCTGGAGACGTCGGTGGTGCCGGGCCTGTTGCAGACGCCGGACTACGCGCGGGCGGTGACCCGTTCGGCGCTCGGCGGGGTGTCCGCGGCGACGGTGGACTCGCTGGTGGAGGTGCGGCTCGCCCGCCAGGAGGTGCTGCGGGCGTCCCGCCCGCTGACCCTCTGCGCCGTGCTGGACGAGGCGGTGCTGCGGCGGCAGGTGGGCGGCCCCCGGGTGATGCGCGCACAGCTGCGCCGGGTGCTGGAGGTGGCCCAACTCCCGCATGTGCGGCTCCAGGTGCTTCCCTTCTCGACGGGTGGTTATGCGGGCCTCACCGGACCGTTCGTTATCTTCTCCTTTCCGAACACTTCTGATCTGGATGTGGTCGTTCTTGACCACTTGACGAGTAGCCTCTATCTGGAACGGAAAGAAGACCTTGAGGCGTACGGCGCCGCTTTCCGCACGATGCAGGCGCATGCGCTCCCGCTCCACGACTCGTTGGATCTCATCGCCGGGATCAATGACGGCGCGTAGGGAAGGCAACCCCCCATGTCCCAGGTCTGCACCCCATGGCAGCGCAGCAGCCGCAGTGTCGGAATGAACAACTGTGTCGAGACGGCCTGTTACGCCGACGGCGCGCTGGCCGTGCGCGATTCCAAGCACACCGAGCGGCCGCACCTGCGCTTCTCCCCGGAGGCGTGGAGCAGCTTCGTGCGGCACTCGGCGGAGTTCAGCGCGGCGGCGCGGTCCGCAGGAGCGCGCTGACCGCCGCCTCGATCTGCTGATCCGTGAGGTCGGCGCGGGCCGTGAGCCGGATCCGCGAGATCCCGTCCGGCACGGACGGCGGCCGGAAACAGCCGACAGCCAGCCCTTCGGCGCGGCAGTCCGCCGCCCACCGTACGGCCGACTCCGGCGACGGAGCCTGTACGGAGACGACGGCCGCGTCCGGGCGGGCGGCGGTCAGGCCCGCGCCCGTCAGCCGCTCGTGCAGCGTGGCGGCGACCGCGCGGGCGCGGTCCGCGAGGCCCGGGTCGCGGCGCAGCAGCCGCAGGCTCGCGAGCGCCGCGCCCACGGCGGCCGGGGCGAGTCCGGTGTCGAAGATGAACGTCCGGGCCGCGTTGACCAGGTGGTCGATGACCCGCGCCGGGCCGAGGACGGCACCGCCCTGGCTGCCCAGGGACTTGGACAGGGTGAGCGTGGTGACGACGCCGGGCGCGCCCGCGAGCCCCGCGGCGTGCGGCGCTCCCCGGCCGCCCGCGCCGACGACGCCGAAGCCGTGCGCGTCGTCGACGACCAGGGCCGCCGGGCCGTGCGTACGGCAGGCGTCCGCGAACTCGCGCAGGGGCGCGGCGTCGCCGTCGACCGAGAAGACCGAGTCGCTGACCAGGAGGGCGCGGCGGCCGGGATGCGCGTCGAGGGTCTTGCGTACGGCCTCCGGATCGGCGTGCGCCACGACCGCGGTCTCGGCGCGGGAGAGCCGGCAGCCGTCGACGATCGAGGCGTGGTTGCCCGCGTCCGAGACGATCAGGGACCCGTGCGCGCTGAGCGCGGTGAGCGCGGCGAGGTTGGCCGCGTATCCGGAGGAGAACACGAGAGCGGCTTCGAACCCGCAGAACTCGGCCAGCTCCCGCTCCAGTTCCGCGTGCAGCTCGGTGCTGCCGGTGACCAGCCGGGAGCCGGTGGCACCCGCCCCCCAGCGCCGGGCCGCCTCGGCCGCGGCCGCCGTGATCTCCGGCCGCCTGGTGAGGCCGAGGTAGTCGTTGCTCGCGAGATCGAGCAGGGTGGCGTCGGCGGGGCGCGGCCGGAGCGTGCGCACGAGTCCGGCGTCCGCGCGGCGGCGCGCCGCGTCGTCCGTCCAGTCGAAGGGAGTCCACTCGAAAGGATCGTGGGGCACCTGAGGCATGGTCCGGTCCTTTTGTAGGCTGCGTACAGACCCTAGCTGGGGACGTGCGAGGTCAGAGTGTGGCCATACACACACCTCGTTCAGCGTGTGTTGTGGGGTTCCTCCTTGGAAACGGGGTGTCCGGTAGGCAAGGATCTGCGCCATGGACCTCCTGAACACGCTGGTGGACAAGGGCCTGCGGCGCGAGCTGCCGACCCGCGAAGAAGCGCTCGCCGTGCTGGCGACCTCCGACGACGAACTGCTCGAAGTGGTGGCCGCGGCCGGAAAGGTGCGCCGTCAGTGGTTCGGGCGGCGGGTGAAGCTGAACTATCTGGTCAATCTGAAGTCCGGGCTGTGTCCCGAGGACTGCTCGTACTGCTCCCAGCGGCTCGGCTCCAAGGCGGAGATCCTCAAGTACACGTGGCTGAAGCCTGACGAGGCGTCCGAGGCCGCGGCCGCCGGCGTCGCGGGCGGCGCGAAGCGGGTGTGCCTGGTCGCCAGCGGCCGGGGTCCGACCGACCGGGACGTGGACCGGGTCTCACAGACCATCGAGGCGATCAAGTCCCAGAACGAGGACGTCGAGGTGTGCGCCTGCCTCGGGCTGCTCTCCGACGGCCAGGCGGAGCGGCTGCGGGCCGCGGGCGCGGACGCGTACAACCACAACCTGAACACGTCCGAGGGGACGTACGGGGACATCACGACCACCCACACGTACGCCGACCGGGTGGACACGGTCCAGAAGGCGCACGCGGCCGGTCTTTCGGCCTGCTCGGGGCTGATCGCGGGCATGGGCGAGAGCGACGAGGACCTGGTCGACGTCGTGTTCGCGCTGCGCGAGCTGGACCCGGACTCGGTTCCGGTGAACTTCCTGATCCCGTTCGAGGGCACGCCGCTCGCCAAGGAGTGGAACCTCACCCCGCAGCGTGCGCTGCGGATCCTTGCGATGGTGCGGTTCGTCTGCCCGGACGTGGAAGTACGGCTGGCGGGCGGCCGCGAGGTCCATCTGCGGACCCTCCAGCCGCTGGCGCTGCACCTCGCCAACTCGATCTTCCTCGGCGACTACCTGACCAGCGAGGGCCAGGCCGGCAAGGCCGACCTGGAGATGATCGCGGACGCGGGCTTCGAGGTGGAGGGCGCGGACACGACGACGCTGCCGGAGCACCGCGCGGGCGGCGGCTGCGGCTCGGCGTGCGGCGGCGACGGCGGTTCGGTGTGCGGCGACGGCGGTTCCGCCGAGGCGCCCACCGAGGTCCCCTCGGCCGCGGCGGAGGCCCGTACGGACCTGGTGGCGGTGCGCCGCCGGGGCGCCGGCACCGACCTCGCGCCCAATGCCTAGGGGGTGTCCGGTGGATCAGGCTGGATCAGCGAGCTGGGGGCACCTCCCGGCCCCCCAGGGCCCAGGGGGAGTCATGCGGCTTCGGATCCGCGGAGGAAGGAGTCATGGTGGTGGGGGTACCTCCCGTGCCCGAAGGGCTACGGGGGACCATGCCTACTGACGACAATGCTGGGGGTACCTCCCAGGCCGACAGGCCTAGGGGGAGAGACGGAGTCGCAGGGCGTCGCGAGCCCAGCATGATCCGCCGGACACCCCCTGAGTCACTGGGGGCCCGCGAACTGGTGGCCCTGGACCGGGCCCACGTCTGGCACCCGTACGGCCCCATGCCGGGGCGCACCGACCCGCTGGTCGTGGAGTCGGCGTCCGGGGTACGGCTCCGGCTCGCCGAACCGGCGTACGGGCAGCGTGAGTTGGTCGACGGGATGTCGTCGTGGTGGTCGGCGATCCACGGCTACAACCACCCGGTGCTCAACGAGGCGGCGCGTGGCCAGCTGGACCGGATGAGCCATGTGATGTTCGGCGGCCTCACCCATGAACCGGCCGTCCGGCTGGCGGCGACGCTCGTGGAGATCACACCGGAGCCGCTCCAGCACGTGTTCCTCTGCGACTCGGGGTCGGTGTCCGTCGAGGTCGCCGTCAAGATGTGCCTGCAGTACTGGCGCTCGGTCGGGCGGCCGCGCAAGCAGCGGCTGCTGACCTGGCGCGGTGGGTACCACGGGGACACCTGGCAGCCGATGTCGGTGTGCGACCCCGAGGGCGGGATGCACGAGCTGTGGTCGGGGGTGCTGCCGCGGCAGATCTTCGCGGACGCGCCGCCGGCCGGGTACGAGGAGTACGACGCGTCGTACGCGTCCCATCTGCGCTCGCTCGTCGCACGGCACGCGGACGAGCTGGCGGCGGTGATCGTGGAGCCGGTGGTGCAGGGCGCGGGCGGGATGCGGTTCCACTCCCCCGCGTATCTGAGGGTGCTGCGGGAGGCCTGCGACGAGCATGACGTGCTCCTCGTGTTCGACGAGATCGCGACCGGGTTCGGGCGCACGGGCGCCCTCTTCGCGGCGGAGCACGCGGGGGTCTCGCCCGATGTGATGTGCCTCGGCAAGGCGCTCACCGGTGGCTATCTGACGATGGCGGCGACGCTGTGCGCCTCGCGGGTCGCGGAGGGCATCTCGCAGGGCGAGGTCCCCGTGCTGGCCCACGGGCCGACGTTCATGGCCAACCCGCTGGCCTCCGCCGTGGCCTGCGCCTCGATCGACCTGTTGCTCTCCCAGGACTGGTCCTTGGAGGTCAAACGCCTGGAGGCGGGCCTGCGCGACGGCCTCTCGGAGGCGCGGTCGCTACCGGGCGTCAAGGACGTCCGCGTCCTCGGCGGCATCGGCGTCGTCCAGCTCGACCACCCCGTCGACATGCCCGCGGCGACGGCAGCGGCGGTCCGCGAGGGCGTCTGGCTGCGGCCGTTCCGCGACCTGGTGTACACGATGCCGCCGTACGTGACGGGCGACGAGGACATCGCCCGCATCACCCGGGGGGTGTGCGCGGCTGCGCGAGCGGGGTGAGGCGGGGGGCGGGAACCGCCGGGGGGCCTGCGGCGGGCTTTGTCCCCTACCCGCCCCTTCCCGCAGTGTCGATGTGCGGCTCCGCCGCGTGCGGGGGCTCCGCCCCCGGACCCCGCGCCTCAATCGCCGGCGGAGCTGGAAGATCCAGCCCGTCTGGGGGTCCCCCCACGCCCGCCAGGGCGTAGGGGGAGATTGAGGACACGGCCGAAGGCCGAACGGGGGCCTGGGGGCTTGCCCCCCCCACGCGGCGGAGCCGCAAATCGACACTGCGGGAAGGGGCGGGTAGGGGAAAGGCCCGCCGCAGGCGCCCCATCACTCGCACCCCACCCCCACGCACCACCCACCCCCCCCCAACCCCCACCACAAGGAGCCGCACATGCCCATCACCATCGTCACCGGAACCGGCACCGAGATCGGGAAGACCGTCGTCACCGCCGCCGTCGCCACCGCAGCCGCCCGGCAGGGGCGGAAGGTGGCCGTGCTGAAGCCCGCGCAGACCGGGGTCCGGGCCGGAGAGCCCGGAGACGCCCAGGAGGCCGTGCGGCTCGCCGGGGCGGACGTCACCGGGGTGGAACTCGCGCGGTTTCCTGAGCCGTTGGCCCCGGACACGGCCGCGCGCCGCGCCGGCCTGCCCCAGGTGACGCCGCACGACGTGGCGGAGGCCGCCGAGAAGCTCGCGGCCGAGTACGACCTCGTCCTGGTCGAAGGCGCCGGCGGCCTCCTCGTACGGCTGGACGACGCGGGCGGCACGCTCGCCGACGCCGCCCGGCTGCTGCGCGCCCCCGTGCTGGTCGTCGCGCCCGCCGGGCTCGGCACCCTGAACATGACCACGCTCACGACCGAGGCGCTGCGTGCCCGCGGCCTGCACCCGCTCGGTGTCGTGATCGGCAGCTGGCCCGCCGCACCCGATCTCGCCGCGCGCTGCAATCTCGCGGACCTGCCCGCCTCGGCGGGCGCGCCCTTGCTCGGCGCCGTACCGGAGGGCTCGGGCGCGCTGGCTCCGCAGACGTTCCGCGCCCAGGCCCCCGGCTGGCTCGCGCCGTTGCTCGGCGGCACCTGGGACGAGGCCGCCTTCGCCTCGGCCGTACGATGACGATCATGCGAGCACGAGTCTACGAAGTCGTCTTCGACTGCGCGGAGCCCGCCGCTCTCGCCCAGTTCTGGTCCGCGCTGCTCGGCGGCGAGCCGGTCGTGCGCAGCGACGACTGGGCGTACATCGAGCCGCCTGAGTTCGTACGTGTCGCCTTCCAGCGCGTCCCCGAGGGCAAGGCGGCCAAGAACAGGCTCCATCTGGACCTGGACGCGGGCGATGTCGACGCGGCCGCCGAGGAGGCGGTCCGCCTCGGTGCGACCCGAGTCGGCGACCCGGTCACGGATGCTCAAGGGCGTTTCCAGGTGCTGCTGGATCCCGAGGGGAACGAGTTCTGCTTCGTGTGAGCGTGTGGCAGGCGGGCTGACCGGGGCCGGTACGGGGGAGAATCCTCCTATCGCCAGTCGAAGGAGGCCCAGGATGCCGCTTCGCCGTCCGAAAGTCCCCCGGGACGCCGTGTACCACCCCGTCTTCGCCCGCTTCTACGCACGGATCAGTGTGACCGCCGACGAGAAGCACGGCGTGGCCGCCCATCGCGAGGAACTGCTCGCCGGCCTGTCCGGCCGGGTGATCGAGATCGGCGCGGGCAACGGGCTGAACTTCCCGCATTACCCCACCGCCGTCTCCGAGGTCGTCGCCATCGAACCCGAGCGCACCCTGCGCCGGTTGGCGGTGACCGCGGCACTGCGCGCCGACGTGCCCGTCGATGTGGTGCCGGGCGCGGCCGAGGCGCTGCCGGTCAAGAGCGAGGCGTTCGACGCCGCCGTCGTGTCCTTGGTGCTGTGCTCCGTACGGGACGTGCCGCGCACCCTCTCGGAGATCCGGCGGGTGCTGCGTCCCGGCGGGGAGATGCGCTTCTTCGAGCACGGGATCGCCCCGGGCCGGGCGATGGCCACGGCCCAGCGCGCCCTGGACCGTACGGTGTGGCCGCGCCTGCTCGGCGGCTGCCACACGGCGCGCGATCCGATCGCCGCGGTCAGGGCCGCCGGATTCGAGCTGGGACCGTACCGCCGGGTGCGCGTTCCGGAGAAGGGGCCGCAACTGCCCACGTCCTTCGCCGTGCTGGGAGTGGCGCGCCGACCGTACGTGGCCGACGCGCCGAGGGTTCCCTAGCGGCCTTGCTCACGCCTTGGGCGGCACCCTTGCCTCAGCTCCTGACCTTGCCCTTGCCCATGCAGCGTCCCCGGCCCTAGCGCCCGCCCTAGCCCTTGGCGGCGCCCTCGCCTTCGTTCTTGTCCAGCTCGTCGGCGAACGCCCGGAGCGCGTCGGCCAGTTCCTTCTTCGTCGGCAGCTGGTCGACCTTGGTGTTCAGCTCGTCGATGCGCTTGGACAGGTCGTCGAGGTCGGCGGGATCGGTGGGCGCCGGGTCGCCCGGGTCCGACGGACCCGGATCCGGGTCCGGGGGTACGGTCGGCTGCGGGGACGAGGTCGGGTTGTCGCCGCCACCTTCGCTCCCGCCGACGCTCCCGCTGCCGCCGGTCGTACCGCCGCCGTCGACCGAACCGCCCACGGACGCTCCGGAGGTCCCGCCGCCGTCGGCCGAGCCACCGGTGTCCGGGGGCGGAGTCTCGTTGCTGACGCCGACACCACTCGGTCCGTCCGGCGCACCCGCTGCGATCGCCCCGCCGATGCCGAACAACGCGATCGCCGCCGTCGCTCCCGCCAACGCGAGGGCTATTCGTCTCGTACGTGCGTTCTGTTTCTGTGCCATGCGCCGCAATGTAGCCAGACGTCACGCCCGGACGGGCGTCTTCCGGCGGTCTTCCCAGCATCCGGTCACCGGGTCCATTGCCGCAGCTCACCGGCGATGGTCCGGACGTCCGCCTTTCCCTCCTTCACCAGCCGGGCCAGATCCCGGACCTGCTCGGGCGAGGTGACCACCTTCAACCCGGAGGCGACGAGATAGCCGTACGCGACGGCCGAGGCGAACATCGCGTTGGAGTGCTCGAGCGCGGGAACGTGCAGCAGCAGCTGCAACAGCGACGCGGCGCGCGTGTGGGGATCGCTGTATACCGGGGTGCCGAAGATCTCCGCCTCATGGCGGCTGACGGCGGCGACGAGCGCGCCCCAGTCGGTGACCTGCGGATCGCCGGGCGTCTTGTGCTCGGCGACCATGAGGAGCCAGGGAAGGTCGATGGAGAGGTTCAACGCTTTCCTGCACGCCCCGCGCCGGAGCCGTCCGAGCCGAGCCCTTCCGAGCCGAGGCCCTCCGCGCCGAACTCCTCCGCGAACACCGACTCGTACTGCTTCATGAAGTCGGCGGCGGCCTCGACGAAGGTGCGCCCCACCTCGCCCGCGTCCTGCTGGACGAGCTCTTCGATGTAGCGGTTCACGCTCACCCCCCGCTGCTGCGCCCGCCGACGTGCGGCCTCGGCGGTGGTCTCGTCCACGCGTACGTTCAGCTGAGTCTTGGCCACATCATCAAGCTAGCGCGCCCGCGCTAGCACCGGCAAGAGCGGAGCTACCCCTCCACCCCGGGCCGTCGTAGGGTCGGTGTGAACTACCGCCGAGCTGAGGAGACTTCATGGTCAGGCCGTTTCGCTTCGGGGTAAACATGCTGACGCCCGCACAGGGCGACGAATGGCGCAAGCGGTGCCGCCGGGCGGAGGAACTCGGCTACGACGTGATCCACGTGCCGGACCATCTGGGCATGATGGCACCGTTCCCCGCCCTGGTCGCCGCCGCGGAGGCGACGGAACGGCCCCGGGTCGGGACGTTCGTCCTCAACGCCGGTCTCTGGAATCCCACGCTGCTCGCGCGGGAGGTCGCCACCACCGACGCGCTCACGGGGGGACGGCTGGAGCTGGGGCTCGGCACCGGCTACGTGAAGGAGGAACACGACCTCGCGGGGCTGGAGTTCCCGTCGGCGGGCAAGCGGGTCGACCATCTGGTGCGTACGGTCGAAGAGGTCGAGCGGCTCCTCGCCGACGAGGAGCACGTACCGCCGGTGCCGCAGCGCCCCCGGCCGCCGCTGCTGATCGGCGGGAACGGCGACCGGGTGCTGCGACTGGCCGCCGAGCGCGCCGACATCATGGCCTTCACCGGGGGCCGCACCACGGGCGGCCGGGTGACGGTCCTCACCGCCGAGGAGCTGGACGACCGCGTGGCGGCGTACCGCGCCCTGGAGGCCGAGGCCGGGCGGGAGACGCCCGCCGAGCTGAACCTGCTCGTCCAGATCGTCCGGATCGCCGACGACCGCCGGGCGGCCGTTCGGGACGTGCTGCCCCGCCTCCCGAACCTCACCGAGGAGCAGGCACTGGAGCTGCCGCTGCTCACCGCCGGGACCGTCCGGCAGATCGCCGACCAGCTGCGGGAGCAGCGCGAGCGCTACGGGTTCTCGTATCTGACCGTGCTCGATCCGAACATGGAGGCGTTCGGCCAGGTGATCGAGGAGCTGCGGGGCAGCTGAACCACGACTCGGTCGCGGAGGGCACGGGCCCGGTCACGTCGACCGGGGCGGCCCTCCCGGCCGAGCCGCTCCAGCGAGTCAACATATCTCGCCCACCGGAAAGTTTTTTCCGCCAACGTCTATCAAAGCGCTACCCGCTGGGAATGATGCGTGTAACCTCCCGCCTTTGCCTGACGCTCCGTCATCACGTCGCCCAGGGCGGGCCTTCCGTAACTTCCCGTCGGGAGGGAACACGCCATGGAGTTACGTCCCAGCGCACCGTCGGCCCCCGGCTCACCATCGGCCCCCGGCTCACCGTCGACCCCCAGCCGCCGTGGCCTCCTCGCCGGCCTCGGCGTGGCCGTGGCCGCTCCGCTCGTCCTCGGCTCCACCGCCCGCACCGCCGCTCGAAGCGGCCCCGCGCAGCCGTTCGACCCGGTCGGCCGTACGACCCTGCTCCGGGGCGCGTCCCTGGTGCTCACCATGGACCCCGCCCTGGGTGACGGCCCCCTCGGTGCCGTCCGGAACGCCGACGTGCTGATGCGGGACGGCGCCATCGCCGCCGTCGGGTCCGGGCTCCCAGTGCCGTCCGGCGCCCGGGTCGTGGACACGTCCGGCAAGGTGGTCATGCCGGGCTTCGTGGACGTCCACACCCACCTGTGGCAGACCTCGATCCGCGGCGGCTGCGCCGACCGCGACCTGTTCGGCTGGCTCGAAAGATGCAACGCTCCAGGCCGCAACCGGCTCACTCCCGCCACCGTGTACAGCTTCGTCCGGCTCGCCGCTCTCGACGCCGCGCAGTCCGGTGTGACCACGCTCGTCGACTGGGTGGACATCTTCGCCTACGACACCATCGAGAGTTACGTGCGGGCCCTGGCCGACACCGGGGTGCGGTTCACCTACGCGATGTTCCCGCCCCGGCCCGACGCGACGCTGGTCACCAAGGTGAAGAAGGAACTCGTCGACCCGGCGCCACTCGGCTCCTTCCAGGTCGCCACCCATGCGACACGGGCCAACCAGCACCTCAACCACGCGCACTGGGAGGCCGCCCAGGAGCTGGGCGTCATGCTCAACAGCCATGTCCTCGAACGCCCCGGCCAGCGCGACGAGGACCCGATCGGGGTCCTCACCGACATCGGCGCGCTGGGCCCTCGGCTGCTGATCAACCACGCGATCCACCTGACCGACGCCGAGATCGCCGCCGTCGCCGCCCACGACACGCGCGCGGCCCACTGTCCGCTGAGCAATATGCGGCTGGCCTCCGGAATCATGCGGCTGCCCGACTTCGCACGGCGAGGCGTCAAGGTCGGCCTCGGGCTGGACGGCGGCACCAACGACACGTCGGACTTCCACGCCCTGATGAAGACGGCCATCGGCCTGCAACGGGCCCGCTCGACGGACGCCGGAGTCTTCCCCCAGGTGCACGACGTCCTGCGGATGGCCACGCTGGGCGGCGCCGAGGCCATCGGCGTCGACAGCCAGGTGGGCTCGCTGACACCCGGCAAGCGGGCCGACGTGGTCGTGATCAACCCGGCCGCGCTGAACTTCGCACCGCGGGTCGACTGGATCAACCAGACCGTCTTCAACGGACGGCCGGAGAACGTCCACGCGGTGTTCGTCGACGGCCGGCCGCTGAAACTGGACGGGCGGCTCGTCGACGTCGACACCGACCGTGTCGTACGGGAGGCCGAAGCGGCGGCCACCCGGCTGCGCGAGGCCGCGTAGGCGCGCGGGGCGACCAGGCACGAGCGCGGCGCACACCGGCGCCCCGAGAAGCTGCGCCGCGCCGCCGAACCCCGGGGCCGCAGCGTCGGCGACGCCGGATGTCGCCGGGCGATGGCCGACATCAGCGCGCCTGGCCGGGCGGGCTTCCCGGGCCTCGGGGTCGGGGCCTGCCCCCCGCCGCCTCCGACGTCGTAGTCGCAGGGGGGCGCGGAGGAGTCATTCCGCCCGGTGTCACCAGGTCCGGTAGGCCGAGAAGGGCTGCAGGTCTCCGTCGCCCCAGCGGACGGCGATGAACAGGTCCTCGTGCCGGAACAGGTCCGCGAGCTCGGTGTTGTTGCCGTTGTCCGTGTCGCGGGAGAACGTACGCTCGTCCACCGTGTCGCCCGTGGCCGAGTCGTAGACGTACAGCTCGTCGAGGCCCTTCCGGGAGTGGGTGAAGACCGTCACACGGCCGTTGCCGACGTGCATCGCCGTGATCTCCCGCCAGGCGCCGTAGTCCTCCGAGGTCCACACCTCGTTCCCGCTCGCCAGGTCGAAGGCGACGACGCCGCCGGAAACGACGAAGAGCTTTCCGCCGGCGACGGCCGCGTCGCGGCCGATGACGTCGATCTGCCCCTGCCGGCTGCCGTCCTGCCCGAAGGCGAGGTAGGCGTGCACGCCGTGCTCCACCGGCTCCTGGACCTTCAGCACCGCCGGTTCGGCGGACACGAAGGACATGAAGGAGTCCGCGGCGACGGGTCGCCGGTCGCCGAGCGGAACGGTCCATCGAGCCTTGCCGTCGGCCGGGTCGAAGGCGGCGAGCTTCGCTTCGGTGTCGCACTCCAGGGCGGCGAGCACCTGCTTCGGCGCGACGGCGACCTGGCGCGGGAGGCAGCCCTTCGGTACGGCGGCCTTCCAGCGCGGAGCGCCGGTCCGCAGGTCGAAGGCGCGCAGCGCCTGGTCGCCGGCGAGCACGGGCGGTGCGCCCGCCTCCGGTTCCTCGCCCCAGCGCTCGTCCTCGTCGCGGAGCACGGCGAGACCGGCTCCGGTGGCGACGACGTCGGACTCGTCCTTCGGGTCACCGGAGCCCGGCCTGCGGTCGGTGCGCCACAGCTCGCGGCCGTCCTTCAGGTCGATCGCGGCGACGGTGGCACAGCCCTTGCCCTCCATGAGGCCGATCAGCGCGACGGAGTCGGCGGCGGCGGTGCTGGTGGCGCAGATCTCGGCCCGGCCGGGCACGGCGTACTGCCAGCGGCGCTTCCCCGTCCCGGCGTCGAAGGCGGTGACGGCGTCGAACCGGCTGCGGACGACGGTGTCGCCGACGGCCCAGGCCGCGTTGCCGTACTCGGCGGCCCGCCGGTCGAGCGGGGCATCCCAGACGCGCTCCATCGAGTCACCCGGCAGGTTGCCCGTCTCGGAGGCGACGCAGGAGGCGATGCCTCCGACGAGGGCGAGCGGAACACCGATCAGGACCAGCACGGCGGCCGCCCAACGGAATGGCCCCGGTGGTGTGCTGTCGGTCGTGCGCGTTGCCATACGGATCCCCACCCCTGGCTCGAAAACGTCGAAGCCTCGTCAGGGTAGAGGACTCAAGATCATCCGCGCCGCTCGGTCGGGACGAGGCGCGGCATCAGGTTCGGCGGCCCGACCCCCGGCGCACAAACCGTTCGCCGCGCGGACCGGCGTTCTGCTTGGCTCAGCCCATGGACGATCTCCACATCCGCCCCGCCACCCTCTCCGACATCGACGCCGTGCTGTGGTTCTGGCGCGAAGCCGCGGAAGGAACGAGCATCAGCGACGACCACGACGGAGTGGCCCGACTCCTCTCGCGGGACCCCGAAGCCCTGCTCCTCGCGGAGCGCGACGGCGTCCTGACGGGCACCGTGATAGCGGGCTTCGACGGGTGGCGATGCTCCGCCTACCGGCTGGCCGTACGCCCGGACCGCCGTCGGCAAGGAATCGCCACCGCCCTGATGGAAGCGGCGGAGAAACGATTCGCGGCCCTGGGCGGGCGGCGGGTCGACGCCATGGTCCTGGAAGTCAACGAACGGGCACACCACACGTGGGCCGCGGCCGGCTACCGGCGCGAGGACCACTGGCGGCGCTGGGTCAAGCCGCTCACCGGCTGAGCACCACGCCACGCCCCACGCGTTGCCGATCGCCCCGGGCTTTGCCGGTCCTTTACCATGGATGATTCAGTCGTCACTGAGTGAACTGAGTGAAGGGTGTGAGCGTCGCCCATGGGCGAACCTCCCCGTAGCAGTCGTCACGGCCGTCGCGCGGTCCCCCTCCCCCTGACCGATCATGGAATGGGGGTGACCCGATGACCGAAGTGCTGCTCCTGTTCGTGGCGGTACTGCTCGCCCTCGCCTGCGGCGGCTTCGTCGCGGCGGAGTTCTCGCTCACGACGGTCGAGCGCGCCGACCTCGAAGAGGCCGTGAAGCGCGGCGAGCGGGGCGCGGCGAGCGCGCTCAAGGCCGTCCGCGGACTCACCTTCCAGCTCTCCGGCGCGCAGCTCGGCATCACCGTCACCAATCTGGTGGTCGGCATGCTCGCCGAGCCGTCGATCGCCAAGCTGATCAGCGGCCCCCTGCAGGCCCTCGGGATGTCGCCGTCCGTCGCGTCCTCGGTGGCCCTGGTCATCGGCACGGGTCTGTCCACCATCGTGCTGATGGTCGTCGGGGAACTCGTTCCGAAGAACTGGGCGATCTCCTCGCCGCTCGCGGTCGCCAAGGTCGTCGCCACCCCGCAGCGGATCTTCTCGGCGTCCTTCCGGCCGCTGATCGGTCACCTCAACAACACGGCCAACCGCATCGTGCGCCGGCTCGGCCTGGAGCCGACGGAGGAGCTGGCGTCCGCGCGCAGCCCCCAGGAGCTCGTCGCCCTGGCCCGGCACTCCGCCAAGGAGGGCGCGCTGGAGGCGGACACCGCCGAGCTGTTCGTACGGACCCTCAATCTGGCCGAGCTGACCGCGGAGAACGTGATGACGCCGCGCGTCCAGGTCACCGCCCTCGATGTGCAGGCGACCGCCGAGGACGTAGCCAACGCCACACGGGCCACCGGGCTGTCGCGCTTCCCGGTCTACCGGGGCAGCCTCGACACCGTCGTCGGGATCGCGCACATCAAGGACGTCCTGGCCGTTCCGGCCGAGCTCAGGCCCCGCCATTCGGTCGCCGAGCTGCTGCGCGAGCCGCTGCTGGTTCCCGAGACCCTGACGGTGGACCGGCTGCTGGACCGGCTCTACGGAAAGCTGACGATGGCGGTCGTCATCGACGAGTACGGCGGTACGGCCGGGGTCGTGACGCTGGAGGACATCGTCGAGGAGGTCGTCGGCGAGGTCCGCGACGAGCACGATCCGCACGAGACGCCGGATCTCGCCAGGGCGGGTGAGGACGCCGACGGCCGGGCGCTGTGGTCGGCCGACGGCGCGGCCCGTACCGACCAGCTCGAAGCGATCGGGCTGCGGGTGCCGGAGGGGCCCTACGAGACGCTCGCCGGGCTGATCGCCACCGAGGTGGGCCGGATACCTGCCGTCGGCGACGGCATCGAGCTGGCCGGCTGGCGCCTCGATGTCGTGGACGCCTCGGGGCGGCGGGCGGCGCGGGTGCTGATGCACGCGCCGCTGCCGTCGGACGAGGAGGAGGAAGAGGGCGAAGGCAGAGCGAGAGGCAGGGGGAAGGGGAGGCGGAAGGGCAGGGGCCAGGACGGCGCGCGTGAGGGGAGGTTCCGGCGATGACCGCGATCCAGCTCTTCATCGGTTTTCTGACGCTGGTCGTCAACGCGTTCTTCGTCGGCGCGGAATTCGCCCTGATCTCCGTGCGGCGCAGCCAGATCGAGCCGATGGCACAGGCCGGGGACCGGCGAGCCCGCAGTGTCATCTGGGGTCTGGAGCATGTCGCGGCGCTGCTCGCCGCGGCCCAGCTCGGCATCACCCTGTGCACGCTGGTGCTCGGTGTGGTCGCGGAACCGGCCATCGCCCATCTGCTGGAGCCGGTGTTCGATGCCTTCGGGGTGCCGCACGGTCTGGTGCATCCGATCTCGTTCGTGATCGCTCTGGCCGCAGCGACGTATCTGCACATGCTGCTGGGCGAGATGGTGCCGAAGAACATCGCGCTGGCCGAGCCGACGCGGACGGCGCTGATGCTCGGCCCGCCGCTGGTGGCCCTGGCCCGGGCGCTGCGCCCGGTGATCTTCGCGATCAACGCCTTCGCGAACGCGCTGCTGAAGCTGTTGCGGGTGGAGGCGAAGAGCGAGGTCGCCGCGACCTTCACGGACGACGAGCTGGCCCGGATGGTGCGGGACTCCGGCGACGCCGGGCTGCTGGACGACCGGGCGGCCGAGCGGCTGCACGACGCGCTGGAGCTGGGGCGCCGCCCGGTGGCCGATGTGGTCATGCCGGTGGAGCGGGTGGTGTACGCGCAGGTGGGGACGACCCCGGAGGAGCTGGAGCGGCTCTCGGCGGCGTCGGGCTTCTCCCGTTTCCCCGTCGTCGACAGCACCCGCCACATCCTCGGCTATCTCCATGTGAAGGACGCGCTGGACGAGATGCCGCGCGACAGCCCGTTCCCGGTGACGGCGTTGCGGCCGATCGCCCGGGTACGGGCCTCCACGCCGCTCGACGACGTACTGAGCGCGATGCGCCGCAGCCGTACCCACCTCGCGGCGGTGATCGACGAGAGCGGCCGGCCGGCCGGTCTGGTCACGCTGGAGGACGTCCTGCGCGAGCTGGTCGGGCCGCCGACTGAGCGTTCGGGCTGACGTCGCCCGGTGGAGACCGGGGCCGCTACGGCTCGGCTCTGGGCGCTTGTGGCCGAGATCGACTCTGTGGACGAGCTCCGTTGCGGACGAGGCGCCGCGTTACCGCGCGGTAGGATCACCCCGCCATGGAGATGAATGCCACGTACACCAGTTTCGTCGCGGTCGGGGACTCGTTCACCGAAGGAATGTCCGATCTGCTGCCCGACGGCTCGTACCGTGGCTGGGCCGACCTCCTCGCCGCGCGGCTCGCGGCCCGTACGCCCGGATTCCGGTACGCCAACCTCGCCGTACGCGGAAAGCTCATCGGCCAGATCGTGGCGGAGCAGGTGGACGCGGCGGCCGCGATGAACGCGGATGTGGTGACGCTCGTGGGCGGCCTCAACGACACCCTGCGCCCCAAGTGCGACATGGGCCGGGTGCTGGGGCTGCTGGAGGAGGCCGTGGAACGGCTGGCTCCGGCGTGCGGGCAGCTCGTGCTGATGCGCAGCCCGGGGCGCCGCGGCCCGGTCATGGAGCGGTTCCGGCCGCGCATGGAGGAGCTGTTCGGCCATATCGACGGCCTGGCGGCGCGGCACGGCGCGCTGGTCGTGGATCTGTACGGGGCCGAGGTGCTCGGGGACCAGCGGCTGTGGGACGTGGACCGGCTGCATCTGACCGGTGAGGGGCACCGCAGGGTCGCGGAGGCGGTGTGGCAGATGCTGGGCCTGACCGCGCAGGGCGACTGGCGCGAGCCGCTGCCCCCGGCGGTGCGCCCGCGCTGGACGGACCGGCGGACGGCGGACGTCCGTTTCGCCCGGCAGCATCTGGCGCCCTGGATCGGGCGGCGGCTGACCGGGCGTTCGTCGGGTGACGGCCGTCCGGCGAAGCGACCCGAGCTGCTGCCGTACGACGTGCCGTACGAGATCCCCGAGGACCCCCGGGTCTCGTAGCAAGCCACAAACCAGGGCGGAGCGCCGACCTGCGCAAACCGCCAGTAGAATCCCTGCACGTGACTGCAAAGCCTCGCATCCCCAATGTCCTGGCCGGCCGCTACGCCTCCGCGGAGCTCGCCGTCCTCTGGTCCCCCGAGCAGAAGGTGAAGCTGGAGCGGCAGCTCTGGCTGGCCGTGCTGCGTGCCCAGAAGGACCTCGGGATCGAGGTGCCGGACGCCGCGCTCGCCGACTACGAGCGCGTGCTCGACCAGGTCGACCTCGGCTCCATCGCGGAGCGCGAGAAGGTCACCCGGCACGATGTGAAGGCGCGGATCGAGGAGTTCAACGCCCTCGCCGGCCACGAGCACGTCCACAAGGGCATGACCTCGCGTGATCTGACCGAGAACGTCGAGCAGCTGCAGATCCGGCTCTCGCTGGAGCTGATGCGGGACCGCACGGTCGCCGTGCTGGCGCGTCTGGGCAAGCTCGCCGGTGAGTACGCGGAGCTGGTCATGGCGGGCCGCTCGCACAATGTCGCGGCCCAGGCCACGACGCTCGGCAAGCGCTTCGCGACGGCCGCCGACGAGCTGCTGGCGGCGTACGGACGGCTGGAGGAGCTGCTCGGCCGCTACCCGCTGCGCGGGATCAAGGGCCCGGTCGGCACCGCCCAGGACATGCTGGACCTGCTCGGCGGTGACGCCGCGAAGCTGGCCGACCTGGAGCAGCGGATCGCGGGCCACCTCGGCTTCGCCCAGGCCTTCACCTCCGTCGGTCAGGTCTACCCGCGCTCGCTCGACTACGACGTCGTGACGGCCCTGGTGCAGCTGGCCGCCGCGCCGTCCTCGCTGGCGAAGACGATCCGGCTGATGGCCGGGCACGAGCTGGTCACGGAGGGCTTCAAGCCCGGCCAGGTCGGCTCGTCCGCGATGCCGCACAAGATGAACACCCGCTCCTGCGAGCGCGTCAACGGCCTGATGGTGATCCTGCGCGGCTACGCCTCGATGACCGGTGAGCTGGCGGGCGACCAGTGGAACGAGGGCGACGTGTCCTGCTCGGTGGTGCGCCGGGTCGCGCTGCCGGACGCGTTCTTCGCGTTCGACGGTCTGCTGGAGACCTTCCTGACGGTGCTCGACGAGTTCGGCGCCTTCCCGGCGGTCGTCGCCCGGGAGCTGGACCGGTACCTCCCCTTCCTCGCGACCACCAAGGTCCTGATGGGCGCGGTGCGTGGCGGCGTCGGCCGCGAGGTCGCCCACGAAGCCATCAAGGAGCACGCGGTCGCCTCCGCCCTGGCGATGCGCGAGCAGGGCGCCGAGCGCAACGAGCTGCTGGACAAGCTCGCCGCCGACGACCGCATCCCGCTGGACCGGGACCAGCTCGACGCGCTCATGGCGGACAAGCTGTCCTTCACGGGCGCGGCGGGCGACCAGGTCGCTGCCGTGGTCTCCCGGATCGAGGAGATCGCCAAGCAGCACCCGGAGGCCGCCGGATACGCTCCGGGATCGATCCTCTGACCGGGAGGTCCCGATGACGCGGATGAACCCGACGGCGTCGCGTGCGCGTCGGACGACCGGGGCGGGCGGATGACCCGGTTCACGCCCGCCGAGCTGGAGGCCGCCCGCGATCGCCTCGTCCCTGACGTGATCGCGGACGGCCTGTCCGTCCTGTTCTGCGGGATCAACCCCGGTCTGATGACGGCCGCGACGGGACACCACTTCGCCCGGCCCGGGAACCGCTTCTGGCCGGTGCTCCATCTGTCGGGCTTCACGCCGCGCCGGCTGATGCCGTCCGAGCAGGACGAGCTGCTGACGTACGGGCTCGGCATCACCAATGTCGCGGCGCGGGCCACCGCCCGGGCCGACGAGCTCAGCGACGAGGAGTTCCGCGAGGGCGGCCGGATCCTCACCGAGAAGGTGGAGCGGCTGCGGCCGCGCTGGCTCGCGGTCGCCGGGGTCACGGCCTACCGCACGGCCTTCGGCGACCGCAAGGCGCGCATCGGACCGCAGGAGCGGACGATCGGCGAGACCCGGATCTGGGCGCTGCCCAATCCGAGCGGCCTCAACGCCCATTGGACGGCACAGACCATGGCGGAGGAGTACGCCAGGCTACGGGCGGCGGCCACTGCGGACATCCCCGCCCTGTCGGACGGGCCGCTGGACACCCTCTAGGGCCTGTCTTGGGGATCGAGCCCGGCACGATCCGAACGGCAGGCCCTAGGGCGGATCGGTCTCCGTGACGACGGCCAGCAGCTGGTACGGGAGCTCGGTGTCCCATTTCGAGACGCCGAGCAGCACCCACCGGCCGTCCACGCGCCACAGATGCACATCGGGCACGCAGGCGCTGAGGAAGTCCCACGGCTGCGGTATCTCCTCCCCCTCGGACGATCTGGTGAACAGCGAGCTCAGGCTGACGGTCTGAGGCTCTCCCCAGCGCCCGGTCAGCAGCGCCGCGAGTGCCTCGCGCTCCGCCTCGTACTGCTCCTCGACCAGATCCATGTGCGACCGGTCCTCCCAGAAGTCCTCGCTCGTGCTCAGCTCGGCGGTGTGGAAGCCGGGACCGCTGTCGCCCACGTCGGATCTGCCGGACCGCGCCGGGAAGGCGCGGGAGCGCAGCAGATCGATGGTCGCCAGATGCCGTGCGAGGGTCATGGGGTTCAGTAAAGCGGTGCCCACTGACAACTGGCGGTCCGTCAGGCGTCCCGGCGCCGCAGCGCCCACCATCCGGCCAGCACCGCGACGGCGGTCCAGGCGGCGGTCACCGCGAGGCCGGTCCAGGGACCGAGATCGCCCTCGGGGTGCTGGTGCACGACCAACTGCCCCGCCCGGTCGGGAAGATACTGGGCGATGCCGCCGGATACGTCCCCGACGACGAACGACACGATCAGGACCAGGGGGACGAGGATGCCGAGCACGGCCACCCCACTGCGCAACAGCGCGGCGAGCCCCGCGGCGAACAAGGCCATCAACGCCAGGTAGATCCCGCTGCCGACGACGGATCGCAGGCCGCCCGGGTCGCCGAGGCCGATGCCCGGGTCGCCCATCAGCTCCTGGCCCGTCAGGAACGTGACGAGGCCGGTCACGAGGCCCACGGCCAGTGCCAGAGCCCCGGTCACCGCCAGCTTCGCCGTGTAGAACAGCCCTCGGCGCGGCACGGCGGCCAGCGAGATCCGCAGGGCACCAGTGTGGTACTCGGACGAGAACGCCAGGGCCCCGAAGGAGATCGCCGCGACCTGGCCGAAGAGGAGTCCGTAGAAGGAGAGGAAGACGGGGTCGAAAGGTCCGTCGCCCCGCTCCGGCTCCCCCAGGGCCCCGCAGGCCAGCGCGGTGAAGGCCACCGACGCCGCGAAGACCGCGAGGAGCGACCCGGTGCCGGACCTGAGGGACCTGATCTTGATCCACTCGGAGTGGAGTGCTGCGGAGAACGGCATGGTCAGACCTCCTGCCGGGTCGTGGGCGCCGCCGCCGCCCGCGGCGCGGCCGCGTGCGAGGTCTCGGTGGCGGTGAGATCGAGATAGGCCTGCTCCAGGGAGGCCTGCTGGTCGGACAGTTCGAGAATCGCGATCCCCTCGCGGGCGGCGATCGTGCCGATGTCCTCCGCGCGCGCTCCGTCGACGGTCCAGCGGCCGTCGTCCGCCGGCCGGGCGGCGTACCCCAGGCGGGCCAGCACCGCGCTCAGCCGGTCCGGATCCGTGGTGCGCAGCCTGACCTGCGGCGTGCCGCTCGCGTCGATGAACTCCCGCATCGAGGTGTCGGCGAGCAGCCGTCCCCTGCCGAGGACGACGAGATGATCGGCGGTGGCCGCGGTCTCGGCCATCAGATGGCTGGACACCAGGACGGTACGGCCCTCGTCGGCGAGGGAGCGCATCAGCTCCCGGATCCAGATGATCCCTTCGGGATCGAGACCGTTGGTGGGCTCGTCGAGCATCAGCACGGCCGGGTCGCCCAGCAGGGCGGCGGCGATACCGAGGCGCTGCCGCATGCCCAGCGAGTACGTCCGGATCCGCCGCCGGGCGACGTTCGCGAGCCCCACCTCGTCCAGGACTTCGCCGACCCGCCGCGCGGGGATGCGGTTGCTCGCGGCGAGCGCGAGCAGATGGCTTCTCGCGGTGCGGGAGCCGTGCGCGGCCTGGGGGTCGAGCAGGGCGCCCACGTGGCGCAGCGGCCGGTCCAGTTCCGCGTAGCCGCGTCCTGCGACCTGCGCCGTGCCCGAAGTGGGGCGGTCCAGGCCGAGGACCAGGCGCATGGTCGTGGACTTTCCCGACCCGTTGGGGCCGAGGAATCCGGTGACCCGGCCGGGCCGCACGCTGAAGGTGAGCCCGTCCACGGCGCGAACACCGCCGTACTCCTTGCTGAGTTCACGTACCTCGATGGCTGTCATGCCGTCGAGACTGCCCGAACGGCCGGAAGCGGTGCTTCCCCCGACGGTGCCGATCTTCTCCCCCATCCGGGGGAGTTGGTTGTCGGAGGCGGCTGTCACGATGGGCACATGCGGCTGCCCTACCTTTCAGTGGTGGGTTTGAACTGATCATTCGTAAGATCGGTGGACCCAGGGGCTCTGGGTATGGCTGCATGCGGTGCGCCGTAGATGG